>RZYT01000009.1 GCA_009930195.1 Spirochaetia bacterium
GCACTTGCCTGCACGCCTCCAGCCCTTCCCAGTTCCTTGATGATGGTGCGCATCCCAATCTCCTGAAAGAGGGGGATTGCCGTCTCATAGTCGACATCCTTGACCAGATACTGCTCGGTATCGAAGGTGTCGACGGTGAAGAGATCCCGCTTGAGCTGGACCAGGCTCTTGCTCAGCTTTGCAGACTCTTCCCCTTCGGTAAGCTTCTTCTGCAACCCTGGTGCAACCAGCTTGAGGTTGGAGTATATGCCTTCCAAACTGCCGAATTGCTGCAAGAGCTTGACAGCTCCCTTCTCTCCGATGCCCTTGACCCCCGGGATGTTGTCTGAGGAGTCCCCAAGGAGCGAAAGATAGTCGACGATCTGCTCGGGAAGAATGCCATACTCCTCTGCCACCTCGGTTTTTCCGAGCAGGCGGTAGAACTTCTCATTCTTCTTGGCCGGGCGCAAGGCGAACGTGTGCTCGTCAACCAGCTGCAAGAGGTCCTTGTCACCGGTGAACATGATGGTATCGATCTGGTGCCGGGTGGCTTCGTCACTGAGGGTGGCGATGATGTCGTCTGCCTCAAACCCCTGCATTTCGATGGTGGGGATGCGAAGCGCTTCCAGAAGTCTCTTGATCACGGGGACCTGCTCATGCAACTCCTCGGGAGCCGCATCGCGATTCGCCTTGTACGGCTCGTACATGGTGTGGCGGAAGGTGGGCCCCATGCTGTCCATCGCGACCACCAGATACGTCGGATGATACTCACGGATCAGCTTGAGGATGGTGGAGAAAAAGCCGTAGACAGCACTGATGTTCTTCCCTTGGGTATCCCTGATCGGGTTGGCGAAGAAACCGTAAAACGAGCGGTAGATCAGGCCATACCCATCAATGATGTAGAGCTTCCTGCCCTTTCCCAATACCGTCGGCTCGCTCTTCTCCATCTTCGGGGGAACCGAAAGGACCTGCTCCTTGGCCTCCTCCTTCAGTTTCTCCTGATCAAAATCCTGCTGGGAAAACAACTCATCCATCCTGGCCCCCTATGGTCAATGACAAGGTATCATAGGCCACGTGAACACCCTCAGGCAACTCTGCCTGCAGGCCTTGGTGGCTCAATCCATGACTGAGATGGGTTAGGTAGGTCCTTCTCGGTCGTACTTTCTGTGCGAATGCCAATGCTTCGAACACACTGTAATGCGTGGGGTGAGGCCAGTAGCGCAAGGCTCCCACCACCAAGGTATCAAGTCCTTCGAAATACGGAAGACTTTGCTCGGGCACCTCACTGCAATCGGTTGCATAGGCAAAAGAGCCGATGCGGAAGGCGAAAATGGTCTGCTTTCCGTGAAGGATGGGTACGGGAATCACCTTGAAGGAGGCAATCTCCACTTCCTCGTACGGTTTGAGAACCCTAAGATCCAAGTGCGGAATGCCTCCTGCCACATCCTCACCATGCAACACATACGGAAAGCGGGAGCGGATGTCCTGGGCAACCTCTTCCTTGCAGTACACAGGAAGGCTGTTGTACTTGCAAAATACCCGAAGATCATCAATGCCATTGAAATGGTCGGCATGCGCGTGGGTGTACAAGACTGCATCAAGACTGGTGAGGTTAGCCCTCAGTGCTTGCAAGCGGAACTCAGGGGTCGTATCGACAAGCAACGTTTTCCCTTCACTCTGAAGCATGATGCTGCTGCGATAGCGCTTGTCGTGTGCATCACGGGAAGTACATACTGAGCAGCTGCACCCAATGACCGGGATCCCATGGCTTGTTCCAGTACCAAGAAACGTGACTTCCATTCCGCTCATCGAGCCATATCCGTCACTTGTTTCACGGTGCTGTCCAGCACCTGCTGTCCTTGTTTGGCGGCATCCTTGAGTTTCTGCTGTACCTCGTCACTGGAAAGCAGGCTCTGCAACCGCTCAAATGACTCCTGGGTAAACTCGGGACTCCCCTTCACCTGATCGACAGCCAGCCCCACGGCATCCATCACCTGGGCATTGACCGAGCCTTTGCGCAACGCAAAGCTCACTCCCAGAAACTGCATGCTCATACTGGGGATAAAGAAATACATGATGAAGAAGGACAGCGTTGCAACGCTCAACGCGGAGAGAAACGAGCGAAAAAACCCTTTCTTTGCCATGGTGCTACTCCTCTTGGCTACTCTACCACACTTGGTCGAAGGCGAAAAGCAACTCAGGCCCGGATTTCTCCGGGCCTGAGGGGTTGTTGCATTGTTTGCTTACAAGAGCGAGAAGAGAAGGGAGACGCCCACGGTGCCATCATCCATGTTGGCATTGAAGAGCTTGTCCACTTCGCCAGCCTTCTTGAAGGTGTAGTCAGTCTCAAGGGTGTAGTTCAGGCCGAGCATCAGGCTACCCAGATTGAAGTCGAGCGTTGCACGATAGGCAACTGGGGAGTTGATGAAGGTCTCACCCAGGGAATCCAGAGTCTGAGGGGCATCATTGGCATCAAAAATGGTGAACTTGCCATCATCATCCATGCGCACGATCCAGTTGGGACCCATGCCGAAACCGAGGCGGGCGAAACCAAGCAGATCCATGGAAACACCAGCGGTGGTGAGTACCTCAATCTTGGTGTAGTCTACAGATGAAAGAGTTTCCTGTGAGAACTTACCCACCAGGTCAACTTCTGCAATCAGGAGCTTGAAGCGGACATCCGCGCCGAGCGCATAATTCTCGAAGTCTGCAAGTCCGTCAAAATTGTCAGCATCAATTGCTGTCTTGATGGTTCCAAGGCTATCCTTGTACTGTGCCGTCACACCAAGACTCAAATCAAGCACTGCAGCACTGAGAGCTGCCGGAAGCAGGACGCATACCACAAGCAGTGAAATCATTAGCTTCTTTTTCATATCATACCCCTTTTGCCAGTTTTCCTGTGTTTTCAGCGATTATGTCCTCAATCTAGAACATTTTCAGAGCCAACGCAAGTGAGAGGGATTGCTTTTTCAGAGCAAAGGCACTCCACCATGCATTATCCTTCATAACAGAACCCAAGGTAGCCTGACTTTCCATCAGGTACCGTATTTTCACACCAATGGGACCAAGCTCGGACCCAAGACCAACCTGCAGATACAGCGGACTTTCCCGTACCGCATCTGTGAAACTCATCTCTGAGGCATCCGCCTGCGTTTCATCCGCCAGCTCATAGTAGGACCGGGAGGAATCAGCGTTGGAAGGGACGTAGGTAACACCCACCCCACCACCAACTTCCAGGGAAACCAGCGAGCCGATCACCGGCAGGCTCAGGGAACCCATACCAAGCATCAACACACCACTGGAGGTTTCGCATTCAATCGGAAGCACCATGGCATTGGCCTGCACAAAGGCAAGACGGGCGCTGAGCTCCCCACCGACCAACCAGTTGTCGGGATCCTGAAGCCCCAGATCAAACTCCTGGTCTTCCTGGGGCGCATACGTGGCGCCGAATCCAAGGCTTACATTGACAAGGCTTCTGGCTCCAACGGAGACAGGAAGCAACAATAAGATGATGACCAACAGTGTGGGCAGACGTTTTGGCATAGGTCGTAACAGCTCCTCACCTCTATAACAGTACTCAGGGGCAAAAGGCTACAAGTGAAAAGGATAATTTTTGTTGAACTTCCGTACGATTTTGCTATAGGTTCCCCAGTTCGGCCAACTGGGCCTTCCAGAGGGCGACAGAAGCATCACTGGGCATTCGCCAATCCCCACGGGGGGAAAGGGCCAATGAACCTACTTTCGGGCCATCAGGCAGGCAGGAACGCTTGAACTGCTGGCTGAAGAACCGTGAGTAGAAGGTATTGAGCCAGAGGAGAATGACCGACGGTTCATAGACACCTGAAAAAGCACGGCATGCCAAGCGGTAGATCTTCGCCGGAGAATACCCCCAGCGTATCGCCTGGTAGAGGAAAAAATCATGCAACTCATAGGGGCCGACCAAATCCTCGGTAACCTGACTGATCGTCCCATCTCCCTTAGCCGGGAGCAACTCAGGACTGACCGGGGTATTGACGATATCCAGCAGGACCTTCTTCAGCGAAGGCTCGCTGATCGAAGCCACATGGCGGACCAGGTGCCGCACCAAGGTTTTGGGCACAGAGCTGTTGACCCCGTACATCGACATATGGTCGCCGTTGTAGGTAGCCCAGCCCAGGGCAAGCTCGGAAAGGTCCCCGGTTCCGATCACCAGGGCATTGAGCGTGTTGGCAAGGTCCATCAGCACCTGGGTGCGCTCGCGAGCCTGGCTGTTCTCATAGGTTACATCCAACACCGTCGGGTCATGCCCGATGTCCTTGAAATGCTGGCCAACCGCCTTGGAAATGGATATGGTTCTGAGCTCAACACCCAGGGATTCAGCCAGTTTGGTAGCATTGCCCTTGGTGCGCTTGGTGGTTCCGAATCCCGGCATCGTGACAGCCACAATGCGTTTGCGATCCAGACCGAGCAGATCGAACGCCCTGACGGCAACCAGAAGGGCAAGGGTGGAGTCGAGTCCACCACTCAAACCAACCACCACACTGGTGCAATGTGTGTGCTCCAGACGCTTTTTCAATCCAAGGGACTGCAGGCCCAGGATTTTCTCACACCGTGCTTCCCTTCCCCTCTCATCGGATGGAACGAAAGGAGCCCGGTCGATAGGACGGGTCAGTGTGCACTCCCCGATGTCCAGGGTAAAGGGAATTCGGACATAGTCTGCTTGGCCTGCGCCAAAGCTTTGCAATCTCAGCCGCTCCAGCTGCAATTTCTGCACATCAATCTCGGTCAACAGGAGTTTGTCACTGACATCGATGGACTCGGCCAGACACTGTCCGTTCTCATAGATCAGGTCATGTGGGGTGAAGACCAGATCCGTCGAAGACTCGCCCTGGCCTGCATCACTATACAAGTATGCGCAGACCAGCTTTGCACTCTGGCTTGCAACCAGCGACCTACGGTACTCCTCCTTGCCCACCAGCTCATCACTGGCGGAACAGTTGGTCAGCACCGTTGCTCCGGCGAGGGCGTGGGAAGTGCTTGGGGAGAGCGGCACCCACAAGTCCTCGCATATCTCATTGGCCACCACAAACTCTTCAAGGGTGGTGCAGGTCAGAAGCAGGTTGGTTCCAAACCAGGTCTTCTGCCCAAAGAGGGTAAGTTCCTCATTGCCTGGGCGAGGGGTGGTAAACCAACGCTTTTCATAGAACTCCTGGTAGTTGGGAAGATGGCGCTTGGGAACAACAGAGAGCAATCGTCCCTTGTGGATGCTTAGGGCACAGTTGTAGAGCGAGCCATGCACCATTACGGGGGAACCGAACACAATGAGCATATCGATGTCTCGGCTCATCTCCAGGATGGCGGAGACAGCTGCTTCCCAACCCTGCTGCAGTCGCTTGTGCAAAAACAAGTCCGCACAGCTGTAGGCTGTGGTGACCAGCTCGGGGAGGACCAGCAATTTCACCTGCTTCTCATCAGCTTCCCTGATGAGGGTGAGAATGCTTGCCGTATTGAAGGCGGTATCGGCAACCCGTACCGTCGGAGATGCAACTGCACACGTGATGAACCCGTCTTTCATACCTCAAATCCCCCGCGGTCAAGGATGGCAACCACCTCGTGGTGGAACGTCTGCGGATAGAGATCGAACACCTTGACCTTGCGTACAGTGTAGCCCTCCGAGGCAAAGCGTTGCAAGTCTCGTCCGAGCGTAACGCTGTTGCAGGAGACATAGATGACACGCTTCGGCTTCCAGGATGCAATCAGGGAGGGAAGCGTCTCATCCAGACCGGTACGCGGAGGGTCGACCACCACCGTATCGACTTGTACACTCCTCCCCTTCGCCCACTCCTCCACGGCTTGGGTGTAATATTCGCAATTTCCGACATTGCGCCGTGCCATATCCAGGCACTGCTTCTGCCGCTCGACTGCAATCAGATGCCGCCCTTCCTGCTCAAGAAAAGCACTGAAGGTGCCCACCCCGCTGTACAGGTCCATCACCACATCCCCAAGAGCGTGGGCTGCCACATACTCACCCAAGGAAGGCAGGAGGTAGGGGTTCGATTGGAAGAACACCTCGCTGGTGACAACGAACTGCTTGCGACCTACGGTTTCAACCACCTCCTCACCAAAGAAGGAGAGCTTGGAATCCGAGGCAAAGACCGGAACTTCCAGATACCCACCCTTGCCCTTCCGGTTTGCAAACATGAGCTTTCTGGCAGCGGCGAACAGAGGTTGGGGATCGGCAAGCAGAGCATTGAGTGCATCGCAGAGGACCATGCACGAGGTGATGGGCACAAGGGTGTTGGTCTTCTTTCCCAGGAAACCGACCTGGCGGGTTCCCAGATCAACATGAAAACGCACGCGGTTGCGATACCCGAAGGCGGGTCCGGTCTCAACCGGTTCCACCCCAATCGTCTCCAGATCAAGGGAGCCCAGGCGGACGAGGTTGTCCAATACGATCTGCTCCTTGATGCGGCCTTGGGCATCACTGTGGGCATACTGGAAGTCGCAACCACCGCAGATGCCCCAATACGGACAAGGAGGATGGATTCGCTCGTCACTGGCCTCGATGATGCTTGTCACCTCACCGAGGGCATAGCCTGCCTTCTGCTGGACAATCCTGGCTTCCACCAACTCCCCTTGCAGCGTCTCGGGGATGAACAGCCGCTTTCCCTCGTCGGTGGTGGAAAGCCCATCACCGCCCTGGACCAGTTTCTCAATTCGGCAACGCATCACCAAGCTCCTTCACATAGGCAGCGATGACATCGATGCCGCGTTGCCAGAACGCGGGATCGGCAAGATCGATTCCCACCGACGATGCAACCTGACGGGCATCAAGACTGCCGGCGAGGGAGAGCACCTGATTGTACTGCTGGTCGAAATGATCGGTGGTGCGTCCCACCTCATACAAGCCAAGTGCAAAGAGCTGCCCAAAGGCATAGGGATAGTTGTAGAAGGAGAAGTCGGATGAGTAGTAGTGTCCCTTGACCGCCCACATGTAGGGATGCTTGACCTGCAACGCATCCCCATAGGTCTTTTGCTGTGCCTCTTCCATGAGGGAGCAGAACTCAGCGGCACTCAGATCCCCTTCCACCCTTCGCCCAAAGACGGCCGACTCGAAATAAAACCGGCTGAGGATGTCTACACAAACCTGGCAGGCTTCCTGGAGAAAATGTTCCACCAGTGTAACGCGTGCAGGCCCTGTGCTCCTTTCCAGAACACCTTGGAAGACGAGGAACTCACTGAAAATGGAAGCTGTCTCAGCCAGTGTCATCGGATAACTTCGCAAAAGGTTGCTCTTGTCCAGCACCACATGATCGTGCCAGGCATGGCCCAGCTCATGGGCCAGTGTGGAGACACCGCCGTAGGCATAATCGAAGTTGGCCAGAATCCTGCTCTGCTTTGCCAAGGGGAAGGCTGTGTCGTAGGCTCCCCCCACCTTGCCCTTTCGGCTTCCTGCATCGATCCATCGTTGTTTGAACGCCTGGTCGGCAAAAAGGCCCATTTCCGGCGAGAAGGCTGAGAATTGCTCGACGATGAGTTCGTGCGCATCCTCGTAGGAGTAGTGATGCTCATCGCTTCCCAGCGGAGCGAAGAGGTCGTAGAAGGAGAGATCATCCACACCCAGATGTGCAGCCTTGTGCTTGAGGTAGGTACGGAAAACAGGAAGGTTGTTCTCAATGGTGCTGATCAGGGCAGCCAGGACCTGACGGTCTATCCTGGACTGGCTGAGTGAGCGATCCAAGGGAGAGGCATAGCCTCTGCGTCCGTCCAGGGATATCGTCGTCCCTTTCACGCCGTTCAGCGCTGCAGCAAAGGGTATCTCATACGCCTTGAGCAGGGAAAGTTCTTGTTCAAAGGCACGCTTTCGCACTTCCCTGTCAGGATTGCTTGCCTCGTTGCGCAGTTCCACCAACGTCTTTGGTTGGCTGTCCTCATCTGCAACATGGATGCTCGATCCCATCGCCTCCTGAAGACGGGAGAACGCGTCCGTCCCCGATCGGGCGAGATCGGAAGCAAGGGCTTCCAGCTCGCTCTCCATCTGGTGAGCCTGTTCCTCCAGCAACTCAGACAGAACAAACCGATACGGCTCCAAGTCCCCTCCTGTCTCCGTCCGCTTTGCAATCTCCTCAGAACGAGAGGCAAGAAAGTTGCGGAAGGCAACCTCAAGGTGCTGCACCACCAGCGAGGCTTCTTCCACCTGCGCGGTGGCCTTCAGATACAGCTCATTTGCCGTATCGGTGGTCAGACATGCAGAGCTGTACGCATCAAGCGTCTCCTGATAATCGAGAATCGCCTCGTACTCAGCGATGCAAGCCGGAAGTTCTGCAGAAGGACTGGTTATCATCACTTCCAAAACCCGGGAACGGGACGTCATGAGGCCAAGGTCAGCAAGAAACTCCTTGCTGTCGACGGAAGGGTATATCGGGCTCAAGTCCCAAGTAGGTAGTGTTTTCATGGTAGTATTCTCCTTCTACAGGTTCAGGCCGTATTCGGCAATCTTATTGATGAGGGTCCTCCGGCTGATGCCCAACTCCTGGGCGGCACGGGTGCGGTTTCCTTCCCAACGGTGGAGAGATCGAATGATTGCATCGACCTCCACGTCTTTCAAGCTCTTTGCATCGCTGACCTGGGCTCCCTTTGGCTCTTCCTTGGTCTGCGTATGTAGCGAGACAGAGCCTCTGAGATCCAAATCGTCGATGCCGATCTCCTCGGCATTGGAAAAGATCACGGCACGCTCAAGAATGTTCTCCAGCTCACGCACATTGCCGTAGAACTCATGGTTGCACAGCAGTTGGAGGGCATCGGCACTGAAGCCTGAAACCTTGCTGCCCATCTGGCGGTTCAACCGCTTCAGAATCCCAGCAGCAAGCAAGGGGATGTCCTCCCTGCGTTCCCGCAAGGGTGGGATGACAATCCTGACGACATTCAGCCGGTAGAACAGATCCTCACGGAACTTGCCCTCCCTCACCTGTTGCTCAAGATCCTTGTTGGTAGCAGCAATGATACGGGCATTGATGGGCATCGCGGATGTACCGCCAAGACGGGTGATCTTTCGCTCCTGCAAGACCCGGAGAATTTTCACCTGCAGGGAGAGGGGCATATCCCCTATCTCGTCGAGGAAGAGCGTCCCTCCGCTTGCCAGCTCAAACATACCGGTCTTTCGGTTGGCAGCCCCGGTGAAGGCTCCCTTCTCATAGCCAAAAAGCTCACTCTCCAACAGGTTTTCCGGTACCCCTCCTATGTTGATCGCCACAAACGGACCGTCCTTGACAGGGCTGCAGGCATGGATCTCCCGTGCAACCACTTCCTTTCCGGTACCGCTCTCACCAGTGATGAGAACGGTGGAGTTGGTATCACTGATCTTGGAGATGACCTCCTTGATGCGCTTGATCGAGGCACTCTCCCCCACGAAAATCTGCTTGTCATCCTCGTTCTTGTTGCGGGTCTCGTTCTCCACCAAGTTGCGCAGGTTCTGGGCATCCACCAGTTTCTTGAGCCTGATCACCAGCTCTTCCGGATCGAAGGGCTTGACGATGTAGTCCTGGGCCCCCTCTTTCAGGGCGGAAACCGCATCGCTGATCTCGCCATGGGCACTGACCATGATGATGGGCATGCGAAACCCCTCGCCCCGTATCCAATGGATGAGCGACAACCCATCCATACCCGGCATCTTCAGATCTACCAAGCAGGCGTCATAGGCTTCACTGGCGAGCATTCTCTGGGCAGACAGACCGTTTTCCGCGCAATCGCTGTCAATGCCATCCAAGCTCAGGTAGCGATGCATGAGATCACGGATATTCGGTTCGTCGTCAACGATCAAAAGCTTCATGATGGTTCCTTTTCCTTCGGTTTGAGAGCATGAATCGACTTGGGCAGGACCACCTCGGCAACCGTACCCCCGCCTTCGCGTCCATAGAGACGGATGTGTCCCCCCCTGGCCTTCACGAACTGCTGGGAGATGGAAAGCCCTATGCCCGAGCCATGGATCTTGGTGGTGAAGAAGGGATCGAAAATCTTTTTTGCATCGGTTGTGCGGATACCCTCACCGCGATCCATAACATAGACATGGACAAACCCACGCTTGTCGCTGGTGATGCGAACCTCTACCTGGGGGTCCCTGGGGCCACCGCTTTCCACGGCATTCTTGAGCAGGTTCTCGAAGACCGAACGGGCACGATCGCTGTCGATCACAATCTGCTGGCGTTGCTCACTGACAAAACGGATGGGTTTGTCAAAGGTCTTGATCAGGGAGATGAAGAGCTCAGTAAGGTCCACACTGACCGGTGTCCCCAAGGGGTTGCGCAGAAAGTCACTGACCTTGTTGGTCAGCTGGGTAAGCCGCTGCACCTCCTGCTCGATGAGCAGAAGGTCCTGGGTGTTCTCCTTGGGCATCGTCTTTTTCAGGAGCGCGAGCTGGATGGTGATGGCACTCAGCGGATTCTTGATCTCATGGGTCAAGGTTCTTGCAGCCTGGCCAAGGTTCACCAGATTCTCCTGTTTGGCAAGCGTCACCCGATATCTTCGGTTGTTCCGATAGATGCTGAGTACCAGCAGGAAAAGGCCGATGAGCGTCATCGAAGAGATGATGCCGATCATCATGATCACCATCTCGCGATGGTGATAGTCCTTGCCGTCAAAGTGGAGATAGAGTACATCCGGGAAATCGATGGGTGTAGGGAGCAACCCATTTTCCGTGAGGGTAAGCTCACCGGTATCCAGGAGGATGGTGAGTCTGCTGAAACGGATGTACTCGATCATACCCGTCTTGGCGTTGTAGGTGGCGGTCCCGCTGTTGCCGGAACCGCTTTGGGAGGAGATCTCAGCGGCAGAGAATCCTTCCAGAGGAATCGTCATGGGAACATTGCCGAGGCTGAGGACCTTTCTGCCCATCGAACTGTACACCCCGATGCCGCTGACATTCTCATCCTGCATGGTCTTCAATGCTTTGGCAGTACTGTCCTGCAATGCCAAAAAGACGGAATTGAATGCGCGCTCGGCCTCACTCTGCATCCTGAGCTGCTCGCGTTCAAGCAGTGCAGAGGTGAGAAAGATCACCAAGGCCAGCAACACCAGAAAGGCAAAGGCAAGGGAAGTGATGACAATGAACGGTTCCTTGTTGTCCATAATCATCCATCGAGTTTTTTTTGCGTTCAACGGCCCAATCCCCCGGGATTCTTATTCATAGTTGAGGGCATCGATCGGGTCAAGTCGGGAGGCTTTCATCGCTGGATACCACCCAAAGAAGACTCCGACAAACATGGAAAAGCCCATTGCAAGTATGAACGAGGCGTAGGATAAATGCAACGTCCAATCCATAAGGTTGGTTACCGCGAAGCTGAGCAAAGATCCGAGAGCCACCCCCAGGATGCCTCCCAGAATGGTAAGGGTAAGCGCTTCACTGATGAACTGTCCCCGGATGACATTCGGGCTTGCCCCAAGGGCTTTTCTGATGCCGATTTCCTTGGTTCTCTCTGCGACAGAAACAAGCATGATGTTCATGATCCCGATGCCACCAACCAGGAGACTGATGGCTGCGATGGCGGCCAGGAAGGCGCTGAAGGTTCCGGTGATCTGATTGGCCATCTCCGCCAGGGAAGCCGGGCTGAACAGATTGTATCCGTCGGTACCGACAATGCCGTCCAGGTATTCGGTCACGCGGTCGGAGACCTCGATCGTATCGAACCCCTCCCGCACCTTGATTACGTACGCCCCTACCCCGGTGGTGCGGACGAACCGTTGCCCATAGGTGTTGTAGGGAATGAATACGGTATTGTCGTAGGAGAGGTTGAACGTGGCATCCTTGGCTTCGAGTACGCCGACGACCAGATAACTTTTTGCCTGGTTGCGGAAAATACTCACATAGGAGCCCACAGCCGTCTGGTCGGGAAACAGTTCCTCGGCAATCGAGGACCCCAGCACAACCACCTGACGGCGATTGATGTTGTCCATATTGCTGAAGAACTCTCCATCGGTGTATTCAAGGTTCAGGATGTTTCCATAATCTGCCAACACTCCCGAAACCGAGGCGTTCATCGACTCCTGCCCATTCCGTATCTGGGCATTGCTGTTGTTTTGGGGGAGGACGACCTCCAGTCCCTCAACATCGCGGAGCAGCATATCGGAGAACTCCTCGTTGAAGATGCCTGTGGAACGCTGACCATACGAGGGGTAGACGGTGACCATGTCCAGACCACCCACTGCGATGCTCTCGGTGATGCTCTGGCTTGCACTCTGGCCAATGGTCAGGATGGCAACCACCGAGGCTACCCCGATGACGATACCCAGCAAGGAGAGGGCGGTACGCATCTTGCTGCCACGCATGGCAGAGAACGCAAGCTTGATATTCTCGAACAGCATGTTACTCCTCCACCTTGCCGTCACGAAGACGGATCTGCCGGTTGCACCGTAGCCCAAGTTCCCGGTCATGGGTCACAAACACTACGGTTCTGCCCTCGCTGTTCAACTCCTCAAACAGTTCCATGATCTGGTTACCCGTCTTGCTGTCCAAGGCCCCCGTCGGCTCATCCGCCAAAAGGATCGTCGGATTGTTCACCAGGGCACGGGCTATTGCCACCCGCTGTTTCTGCCCTCCGGAAAGCTCATTGGGACGGTGATGGAGGCGGTCTCCAAGCCCTACACGCTCAAGGGCCTCGAGAGCCCTTTGTCTTCGTTCCCGTACCGGAATCCCAGCATACAGCAAGGGAGTGGCCACATTGTCCAATGCCGAAAGCTTTCCCAACAAGTTGAATTGCTGGAAGACAAAGCCAACTTTCCTGTTGCGGATATAGGCAAGCTCAGCCTCATTGAGGCCCGCGGTATTCTCCCCGTCTATGTCGATGAATCCGCTGGTGGGGGTGTCAAGACAACCGATGAGGTTCATCATCGTCGACTTGCCACTGCCCGACGGTCCCATGATTGAGGTGAACTCACCCCGCTTGATGTCCACACTCACCCCATCGAGGGCTTTCACCACGAAATCCCCCATGATGTAGTAGCGTCTGACATCCTGTAGTCGTATTACGCTCTCTGCCATTTACAGCATCCTCAATCCGGCTCCGCCACCGCCTGCGGGAGGAGACCCTCCGAGAGACGAGAAAGCACTTGCCGAGGTGTCGGTACGACGGATGATGAGGGTGTCTCCCACCTTCAGATCGCCGCTGAGCAGTTGGCTGATACCTTCACCCAGATACTTGACGGTGACAGGCACCTTGGCGGTGGTCCCGTCCGCATTCTTCTTGGTAACGGTACTGCTGCCGCGCGTGGTGGTGACGGCACTTTGGGGAAGGAGCACCAGCCTGGTCTCCCCACCACTGGTGATCGTACCCTCGAAGGTGTAGCCGGGGGCAATGGAAGCAGGGGGATTGGGTATGGTAAGCTCCACTTCCATGACTCCGATCCCTTGGTTGGTGTACTTGCCGAGCATCGGGATGTATGTCACTTCCGCCTCAAGGGATGAGGCCGTATAGGAGTCGAAGTAGAGGACAGCCTTCTGCCCAAGCTGGACGTATTGCATGTCAATCTCATCAATTTCCACGGTGGCCTTTAGGTTTGAGCGGTCGATGATGGTCATCGCGGAACTCCCTGCCTCGAAGAAATCCCCCTCGCTGACGCTCACCTCGGCAACCACCCCATCAAAATTGGCGTACGCCTTGGTGTAGTCGAGGTTGTTCTGGGCATTCTTCAGCTGGAGCTCATACAGCTCTATATCCCGTTCACTTCCGGTAAGCTTGGCTTTTTCCAGATCAGATTCAAGCTTTGCAACCATATACAATTGATTGGTATTGTCGATTGCGATGAGCACATCTCCTTTGCTCACCCAATCCCCTTCCTTCACAAACACATCGGTGACAGCACCGGTTGCCCGGACCACCACTTTCTGGATATCATTCGGCTCCACATAACCCGAAAGGTCGATGGTGGTGGTGAAGGTGCTCTCGTACACCTTTGCTTCCACTTCCTTGATCTGGGTGACCGGAGCTTGCTCTGCGGCCCACGGAAAACGGCTGTTTTCCTTATAGAAGGTGTAGAGATAGAGTCCGGCTACAATAAGGGCAAGCACGATGATGGTGGTAAGCACCCTCCGCACCCGTTGGCGGCGCAGTTTCTTGCGGAATTGGTTTCTGATCTCGTTTTCGGTATTCAGTTCATTCGACATATCTTGCATGGATTCTTATCTCCCTTAGATGTACATGGTCTGGATTTCGGTTTCCAGTGACAAACCTTTGAGCAACTGCACGGAGAGCTCATAGGCATCCTGGGCAACCGTGAATTGGGCGTCCTCAAGTGCAGCCTTGGTGGCAAGGCCCTTCTCATACAGGATCTGTGTCTGTGCAAGCAATCGCTTGTTGTACACCATCGTCTGTTCGAGCAACCGATGGTCCATCGAATAGGAAGCGATCTTTGCCGACAGCTCAGCTGCGTCATAGAGATACGTATCCAAGGCGGTATTGTACTCCAGCTCTTTCATCAGCACCGTGTTTTCCAACTGTTGCAGGGTTAGACTGTCGGATGCAGAGGCTGGGTTGTTCCGCCACGTTCCTCCCACCGTAAGGGTGCTGGAGAAACTTTCCGGTCCAGGATAGTAGGAGGTGCCGAAGGAGGCTGAGACATCAAACGCTTTGCTGGAAAGCTTTGCAGAGGCCAAACCGCTGATGGTGTCCAGAGAGGATGTGGAGTTGTTTGCGGAAAGGCTTCCGCCCACCACAAGCTTTCGGTTGGTCTGCTCGGCTTGTTTGAGTGCAAGCTCTTCCTTGGCAAGTTGCAGGGCGATTGCCTTCAGCTGGACCGATGAGTTCCCCGCCGGGTCCTGTTTGAAGGAAAGGGAGGGAAGCGGAATGTCCTCCACCCCTTCCCAGGCAAACCCCGCAGTGGATTCGAACTGCCTGAGCAACAGATCCCGGGTTGCCTCAAGCCCATCACGCTGAATTTCCAGGCTGCTGATCTTGCTTTGGAGATCCAGATAGGTGAGGCTGTCCTCTTTGATGAGCTGCAGCTGCAGGTTCTGCTGGAGACTGAGTTTCTGGTCAGCAAGACTCTTTTCGGTAAGCCTGAGATTCTTCTCATTCGTCAGGATATTCTGCATCAGGGTATAGAGTGAATTGGAAAAGCTCAGCCTGCTGGAAGCATACGTGGAGCGTGCAAACAACTCACTGCTTTTGTTCGATAGTGTCGTGCGGTTGTCATCGGTATACCCGTACGTGATCGTGTGGGATACCGAGGCTGAGGGAGCAATGGTATAGGCTGACGTGGAGGGTGTCCACTTCAGGGTATCCGCCCCCACGCTGATGGTGGTGTTTCCGTCGTTGGGAAGAGCGAACAGGGCCTCGGTGCCCGAAGTGGCAAACGTATAGGCATTGGTACTCTCATCGTAGGTTGCCGAAACATTCCCGCTTGTGAGCGTAATGCCCAACGCATCCTCCGCTTCACTCTTGGAGAGGGTAAGCAGCGCATCCTGTTTCTGCAACTCCAGATCCTGCATCCGCACACTCTTTGCAAAGGCCTGTTCAAGCACGGTCTGCAGGGGAAGCGAGTAGGCGGGAAGCATCAACAGCAAGGAAAAAGAGAAGAGAACCAAACGTCGTACAAAACGTAATCGCATAAAATCATGCTCCTTATTGCTCGGAGATATGCATATACTATCGTACAGTATGCCTGCATTCGGCAACGCAAACGAGTCCAACTTCATCTAAACTACAAAAGATGTTGCCCTCCATCCACCTGAAGGTCAACCCCGGTAACAAATGAAGCGCCCAGAAGATACGAGACTGCCTCACAGATGTCCTGTGCCGAGCCGGTGGAGCGCAAGGGCAAAAGCTCCGCCATCTTGCGAAAGTATGCTTCCTCACCGTTGCTCATTACCGGACCGGGACTGACTGCATTGACCCGGACTGTAGGCCCAAGTGCCACAGCAAGTGCCTTTGTCTGCGCAGAGAGAGCGCCCTTTGCACAATAGTAGGCAGGACGACTGGCAGTGGGGCTGGAAAGCTTCGTATCCAGGATATTGGTCACCGATCCCTTTGCAGAGCGGGAGAGCAGATGACTGTACAGGGATTTGGAAAGGAAGAACGGTGCGGTATTGTGCACTGCCATCAGGCTCTCGAAGGATGCAAGGCTTGTCTCTTCCATGGTTTGCGCTGGAAAGAACGAGGCGTTGTTTATCAGGTGGTCCACCTGCCCGAAGGCAGAAACAGCACTCCCAAAGAGTGCTTCAAGATGGGACGGCAGACTGAGATCCCCCTGTACCACCTTGAGCGCAAGCCCTTCTGCCTCGAGATCGGCTTGCAACTGCCGTGCTTCACGCTCACTGGTATGGCAATGGACCACCACACGGTATCCCTGATGGGCAAGATGCACAGCAAGAGCCCTGCCGACACGCTTTGCGCCTCCACTGATCAATACGACCTGTCCCTCAATCATAGTCTTTCCACTATACCGGGCTTGTTGCCGATTGGCAATCGCGGAAGTATATTCGAACATGAGGGAGCCAAAAGGCAAGCCCGCACAAGGATTCCAAACAGATGAGCAAAGACAACAGATCAGACAAAGACTGGAAAGAGACATTCAAGAAGAAGTTCAATATAGAACCCGGGGTACACCTCGGGGAATCCGGGGCCAAGGACAAGAAGAAATTCACCTTCTCTTTCTGGTATTTCTTCATCATACTCCTGCTGTTCCTCGCCCTGAACACCTTCATGGTCAGCAGGCAGGCCAACGTATATGCTGTGGACTACACCCAGTTCAAGCAGTTGGTCAGCGACGGGACGATCAGGCGCGTGGCAATTGAGGAGGAACGCTATATCGGCTACCCCTTCTCCCGTGACCAGGCAGCAACAGACCTGCGCTCCCTTGCAACCGACCCGAATGCCAGCAGCACGGCAACTGCGCTCTTGCAGTCGTTCAGCACCTATAAGGTGGATGACCCGACCTTCATACCGCTCCTCGATGAGAAGGGTGTGGAGTACTATGCCACTCCTCCGGCAAAGCCGAGCCTCATATCCACCCTCCTCTCTTATGCTCTGCCCTTCGTATTCATCCTTTTGATCTGGCGCTTTCTCTTCTCCAAGATGGGAGGCCAAGGCGGACAGGGAGTGCTCTCCTTCAACCAGAACAAGGCAAAGATTGTCGCCGAAGGGGATACCGGGGTGCGCTTTGACGACGTTGCCGGTGCCGATGAGAGCAAGTACGAGCTCGAGGAGGTCGTAGACTTTCTCAAGCGACCGGAAAAATATACCGAGATAGGGGGAAAGATCCCCAAGGGTGTCCTGCTGGTAGGTCCTCCGGGTACCGGAAAGACCCTCCTGGCAAAGGCTGTTGCGGGTGAAGCCGGGGTCCCGTTCTTCAAGATGAGCGGAGCAGACTTTGTCGAGATGTTCGTTGGAGTGGGGGCCGCCAGAGTGCGTGACCTTTTCCGCCAAGCCAGGGAGAACTCACCGTGCATTATTTTCATCGACGAAATCGATGCCATCGGACGCTCGCGTGTATCGGCAGGCATCGGCGGCAACGATGAACGCGAACAAACCCTGAACCAGCTGTTGGTGGAGATGGATGGGTTTGACTCCAGAACCGGTGTCATCATCCTCGCAGCGACCAACCGCCCTGAGATTCTCGACCCCGCCCTGCTCAGACCCGGCCGCTTCGACCGTCAGGTGCTCATCGACAAGCCCGACCTCGAGGGGAGACTTGCCATCCTCAAGATCCACACCCGCTCCATCAAGCTTGGTGAGGATGTCGACCTTCGCAAGATAGCCCAGAGTGCCGCAGGCCTTGCCGGTGCAGACCTTGCCAATATTGCCAACGAGGCTGCCTTGCTTGCCGTACGGCAGAAACGCAAAACCGTCATGCAGGCAGACCTTGAGGAAGCCATTGAGAAGTCGGTTGCTGGTCTTGAACGCAAGAGCAGGTTGCTCAATGCAAAGGAGCGGGAGCGGGTTGCCTATCACGAGACAGGACATGCCCTGACCGCCTTCCTCACCGAGGGAGCGGAGCCGGTGAGCAAGATTTCCATCGTTCCCCGTGGCATGGGTGCCTTGGGCTATACCCTGCAGTATCCGACAGAGGATCGCTTCCTGCTCAGCGAGAGTGAGCTGCTCAACACCATAGACACCTTGCTTGGGGGCCGTGCCGCCGAGGAGGTCATCTACCAGGAGATATCCACGGGCGCCGGAAACGATATCAGCAGGGCGAGCGACCTGGTACGCAGGATGCTTACCGAATTCGGGATGAGCGAGCGCTATCGCAACATCACCCTGCCCACCACCCAAAGTGGCATAGCGGGAATTTCCGGAGCAAGGGAGTACTCGGAAAAGGCACAGGAGTACATCGACTGCGAGACCGCACGCATCGTGAATGAGCGGTATACGAAGGTGAAAACCAACCTGGAGAAGAACCGCAAGGCTCTTGAGACAATTACCACAAAACTGCTTGAAAAAGAAGTTCTCAATGGTTCTGAGTTCCAAGCACTTGCAAAAAGTGAGGTCATTGACTAATCTGCTTCCGTATGATCAAGAAAAAGATAGAAGATAATGATTTAGTGAAGCATCTCGCAGCCCTGCCGGAAGATGGGCGCGAGGTGTTTCTTTTGCATAACGATCAGATACGCGTTACTGCACTCGGGGCCACCACCCTTATCAATCAGATGCGTGAGAATCACCAACTCGGCCCGCTCGAGACCTACGTCCTCGGTCAGGCATACCTTGCCGCCGGCCTGCTCAGTGCCACCGTCAAGGGAAACGACCGCATCCAGTTGAACATCGAATGCGGAGGCCCCATCGGCGGTGTCTTCGTGGAGTCCTGGGCAGTGGGAGCTGTCCGCGGATACCTCAAGCACAATCCCATTCCCCTGAAGGCTCCTTTGAAGAGTCTTGACCTCAATGAGCTCTACGGTCCGGGCTTTCTTTCCGTCTCCAAACTCTTGGAAGGACACAAGGCTCCCTTCACCGGACAGACCATGATGGCCTATGGGGACTTGGCCAAGGATCTGGCGCTGCACTACCAGCAGTCTGAACAGACCCCTACCCTGTTCATGCTCTCCCTGCACTTCGACGACAAGGCACGGGTGACCGGCAGCGGGGCAATCTTTCTGCAGGCCATGCCTGCATGCGACGAGCACATTCTTGAGGAGTTGGAAAAGAAAGCAGAAACCCTGCCTTCAATCGGGACCTACCTCTCCGAGGGGAAATCCATCCGCTCCTACGTGGAAGAGCAGTTTGCCTCCTTCGGGGTACGGCATCTGGCCCGTCAGCCTTTGGGTTTCTCCTGCCCCTGCTCACGTGAGCAGTACACCAAGTATCTGAAACATCTCGGCAAAGCAGAGAAAGAGGACATACTGAAAAACGGCCCGTTCCCCCTGGAACTTGTCTGTGTCAATTGCAATACCCACTATCACTGGGAAAAATTCGAACTGGAACACCTGTTGCAAGAAACAGGAGGAGCACACCAATGATTTTCTTCGCAACATCCGCGCTCTACATGAATGACATCATCGAAGAGGAAGCCCGCCAAGCCGGCGCTACCGATATCCGCAGCGTAAGCGGGGGGGTGGAGTTCAGCGCCGACCTCGCCAGCGCATACCGTTTCTGCCTGTGGTCCCGAACTGCGACCAGAGTCATGATGGGACTCTTCCAGGATGAGGATATCCTCACCGCCGACGAGCTCTATGAAGCATCGGTGCAGATCCCTTGGGAAGATTGGGTCAACCCGAACCTTACCTTCTCGGTGACCGAGACCGTGAAAAACTGCCCCTACATGAAGAACTCCCACTTCGCTGCCATCCGGCTCAAAGATGCCATCGTCGACCGTATCCGCGAGAAGTTCGAGGGAGAACGTCCGCTGGTGGACAAGGACGAGAGCGATGTGGTCTTCCACGTGCATATCGAGGGAGAGAAGGTTGCTTGGTATGTCGATTTCTCAGGCCGTGGACTGCATAAGCGGGGATACCGGGTTGCCCAGACAGACGCGGTGCTCAGCGAATACCTTGCAAGTTCTGTCATCTATCGCTCCGAATGGCGCAAGGCTTTGGACAAGGAAGAAGGGGTGCCTACCCTGCTCGACCCCTTCTGCGGTTCGGGAACCCTGGCCATCGAGGCTGCCCTTTGGGCCGGCGATCGTGCTCCGGGCTTGGTGAGTGCGCGCCGCTTCAACTTCTTCGACCTGCCCATCCATGACCCCGATTTGTACGAGGAAGTGGTGGACGAGGCGCTCTTGCGTGCAGAACAGGCAAAGGATCGCAAGATTGCCATCTACGCATGGGACAGTGACCCGAAGGCTGTGGCGATCACCAAGAAACATGCCCAGCTTGCCCAGGTCGACCACCTGATCACCTTTGCCGTGAAAGATTTCACCAAGGTGACCAAGGAGGACGTCCCCGCTGAGACAGGCTACATCATCACCGATCCTCCCTACGGCTTGAGAATGGAAGGACCGATTGATCTTCAGGTCCTCTATCGCCAGATGGGCAAGCAGATCAGCACCCTGTTCGGGGGCTGGCATGCAGCAATCCTCTGCGGGCAGCAGGAGCTGCTCAGCCATGTTGATATGAAACCCGATAGGACCAACACCGTGAACAACGGGGGAGTGACGTGCCAGATCGCCCACTACTACGTCTTCACCGATGAGGAGCGCCAGCAGATGATCGAACGCGCCATCGAGCGCAAGAAGGAACGCCTCGCCCAGCCTTTGAGCGAGGGGGCACAGATGGCGTACAACCGCCTGGTGAAAAACCTTGCGGCCATCAAGCCGATCATGGCAGAGCAGAACGTCACCTGTTACCGCATCTATGATGCCGATATGCCCGAATACAGCGCTGCAATCGACCTGTATGAGGGTAAGTACATCAGCCTGCAGGAGTATGCACCCCCTGCAACCATCGATCCGGAAGCGGCACTCAAGCGCTTAGGGGAACTCATCGATGCAACCGAACGTGCAACCGGCATCGACCGTGAGCAGATCTATGTCAGGCAGAGAACACCCCAGAAGGGAGAGAAGCAGTATGAGAAGATGGCCAGCACCGACAAGTTCTACATCATCAATGAGAACGGTGCCAAGTACCTGGTGAACTTCACCGACTATCTCGATACCGGTATCTTCCTCGACCATCGCCCGATCAGGGCACAGATCGCCCAGCTCGCAGAGGGCAAGCGCTTTCTGAACCTCTTCTGCTATACCGGCACGGCAACCGTGCAGGCGGCAAAGGGAGGGGCCCTGAGCACCGTCAGCGTCGATGCCTCGTCCACCTACCTTGACTGGGCGGTGAAGAACATGCAGCTCAACGGGTACACCGAGATGAATCACTTCTTCTACCGAAGTGACTGCCTGCAGTTCCTCTTTGATACCTACGACCGCTATGACCTTATCTTCTGTGACCCCCCGACCTTCTCCAATGGCAAGGGCAGGGATACCTTTGATGTCGATCGTGACCAGGTTCGCCTGATCAAGGCGTGCATGATGCACCTCGACCAGAAAGGAACGCTCATCTTCAGTTGCAACTACCGAAAGTTCAGCATGGATGAACGCCTCCTGGATGAGTTCGATGTCCAGGACATCACAGCCACTACGATCGCCGAGGATTTTGCGAGGGATCAGAAGATCCACTACACCTTCCTCATCAAGCACCGTACGGTGGTAAAGGTCCAGCAGCCAAAATCGACCATGAAACTGGTACGCAGGAAATAAGTGATGGCAACAGGCTCCCGAAAAGGGGGCCTGCTGTTTGTTTTTTTAGGGAGAAACCCATGCAAAGCGCACTGCTTACATGCCCGCACTGCAAAGAGCAGGGCGAGCAACAACTCACCCCGTTTCTCGACCTTGGCAAACACCCCAAGCAGAAACTGGCTATACTTACGGATTCACTCTTCACCCTCACCTGCCCCTCCTGCAAACAGCAGTACTCGGTACTGCACGAGTTGTTGGTGGTGGATGAGAAACAACACTATGCGTTCATGCTGATCCCCGACACCGAGCTTGGTGAGGTGGATGGGAAGGTAACCGGAAAAGAAGAGTTTGATGAGTGCCTGCTCCGCCTGGTCGGCTCAAGTGCCGGCCTGAAAGAGAAATTGCTCCTGTTGGACAACAACCTGGACGACCGGGTCATAGAGCTGTGCAAGCTCTACCTCTCCATGCAGTTGGAGCAACAGGACGTGCAGCTCTTCTTTGCTGACCAGCAGAAAGAGGAGCAGACACTCCTGTTCACCGTCATGGATGCCGAATCCCACGTGCTTGGTTCCGTCGAATGCGAGAGAGAATTGTATACCCAACTCACCGAGACGGTGAAAGTCTTTGCTGTTCGCAAGGGCTATTTCACCAAGGTTGACCAAGCCTGGGCCTATCAGCAGATCAGAAACAGCGCTGACCAATAACCTTGTGGCACGTATCGCACTGATAGCAGATCTCATGCTCCATGACATCGCCCTTGATGTAGCTTGCAATGCTTGCAAGCGTAGTCCTGGCGATGTTGCCCAAGGCCTCCCGCGTCAGGAACGCCTGATGGCTGGTAACCAGCACATTGGGCATGGAGATGAGCAGCATCAGGACATCGTCATCCAGGATGGTGGTTGACTTGTCCTCGTAGAACACCTCCCCTTCCTCCTCGTAGACATCCAGGGCAGCCGCTCCGATTTTCTTGCTTCTGACACCTTCCAGAAGCGCTTGGCTGTCCACCAAGGCCCCACGGCTGGTATTGATGAGCACCACCTGATCCTTCATCATGGCGATGCTATCCCGGTTGATGATGTGCACAGTCTCTTCGGTCAGCGGGCAATGGAGGCTGATGATATCCGACTCCTTGCACAGCTGGTCAAAGCTGCAGTAGGTCACCCCGAGCTTGTCATCAGGATACGGATCGTAGGCCAACACCTGCATCCCAAAACCCTTGCAAATGTCAATGAAGACCCTTCCGATCTTCCCTGTTCCCACCACTCCGATGGTCTTGCCGTGAAGATCAAACCCAACCAATCCGTTGAGACTGAAGTTGAATTCACGGGTTCTTACATAACTGTGATGGGTGTGTCGGATACTGCTGAGCAAGAGTGCCATGGCGTGCTCTGCAACCGCATAGGGCGAGTAGGCAGGAACACGTACCACGTGTATCTTACCGAATGCTGCCTTGAAGTCGATGTTGTTGTAGCCGGCACAACGCATGGCAAGCAGGTGAGTTCCCCCTGCATACAGGGTTTCAATGACCGCCTCGGTGATGCTGTCATTGACGAAAGCACATACCACCTCGTAGCCGGCGGCAAGGGCTGAGGTTTTCTCATTGAGCTTGGACTCAAAATAGACGATTTCAACATCGTACTCCGAGCACAAACGGTCGAACCATACTTTATCGTATGGTTTGGTATCGAAAAACGCGACGCGTGTCATGGTTATTTCTCCTTGATCGTCAGATCACCACTTCTTCGAGCACATCGATGAGGAGTTGGTAATCTCCATCAATGGCACTGATGTCAGCCTCCAGAAGCCTATCTGCGTCCACCAGCGACCAATCAATGTCGTAGCCGGCGTTCATGGAGAGCTGATAGAAGAACAGTCGTGCTGCCCTTCCATTTCCGTCCCTGAATGGGTGCAATGCCTCAACCTCACCCATATAGAAGGCGAGGTCATTGATGAAGGTCTCCCGATCCATCTGACAGAGGTACCGGTCCTTCCTCAGCCGGGTAAAGATATCCTCAGCTGCACTTTCAATGAATTCAGGGTTGCAAAAGACGGTCCGTTTTGCAGCAGTCGTAGTCCGTATTGTCCCTGCGGAGGGGTACACATCTCCGAACATCCGGCTGTGAATGGACTTCAGGTAGGCTAGATCGTAGGTGTTTTGTACTGAATCGGTAAGCATTTCCGCAGAACGAAGATTTGCCATATAGGCTTCGACCTTCCGAAGTTTCGTGCGTTCCTTGATGGAGAAGTAGTTCACCAAGGACGAAGTGTGTGGATAGCACGAGAACTCATCCTTGGGAGGGTGGTATACGGTGGAAAGACCATGCGTGTCGATATAGCGCTGGATCAACTCATCGGCTTCCACTTCTTCCTCAAGAATCGAGCGTATCGATTGGTCATCCTCTTCGGAGAACTCAAATCCCTCAGCCTCATGATTGAACTTGATATAGTCGATGCAAGCTTGCACTCGGCTTGTTTTCATAAAAACGCTGACCATCCTTTGCCTCAACGAGGCAATTGCTGTTTCTTTGACGGAAACCCATACCCTATCTTGGTCTATGATAGCCATACCAAAGATGGGAGGTCAAGGCACAGTGCGAAAAAAGAGCCCATTGCTGGGCTCCTTTTCTCCTCTATCCCGTTTTGTCAGAAAGAGAATCCCAAATACACGGTTCCTTCCACAAACTGTGGCCGTGCATCCTCGCTGAGGATGAAGCCATACTTGCCGCTTAGGCCCATGCTGAACGTCTTGTTGAACTTGTACTCCAACGAGCCCTTTGCAAAGGCACCAAAGAGGTACTTGTCCCCATCGGTGGTTGCAATACCCGGACCGTAGGTGAAGAAGGCTCCCGCACCCAGATCGAAGGATACCTTGCCCAGATCGATGTTGAGCATCGGGGCTGCCGAAATGGTGACAGCCTGAGTCAGCTTGGAGAACGGGGTGGCGAAATCGATGTCAAGCACATCCGAAGCAGCTGCTCTCCATCCATAGGAAGAAAGCATGTACGGCGAATAGGCCAGATCGATGTCAACGCCCAGACCAAGGTTCTTGTTGAAGGTCATCAGGTTGTTCAGCTGGATACCCAGATTGCCCTGCAGGTTGTACCCGGTATACGCACCAATAGTCGGATTGGTGGAGTTGAACGTGCCACCCAAGGTAATGGTGGTGTAGTATCGACTCTCCGCCTTCTGCTTGGCAGGCTCGGCCACTTCTGCTGCAACAGGCTGTTCCACTGCAGGTTCTGCCTCAACAACAGCTGCCGGCTCAGTCTCAGCCATCACAGGTTCGGCTTCTGCAACGACTGCAGGAAGCTGCTCCTCGGCAGCGGGTTCGGCTTCTGCTACGACTGCAGGAAGCTCCTCGACGACTGGTTCAGCTTCCGGGGCAACCTCTTCAGCAACGATTTCTGCTTCCGGTGCAACTGCAGGCTCTGCCTCAGCTACCATACCTTCCTCGGCGGCGACTACCGGCTCTTCGGCTACTGCAGGAACTTCCGCCACAACGCTTGTCGGTTCCTCAACCGGGAACATCGGCTCAGCCACTGACAAGGCACTGCCACTGAAATACACACCATCATAGGATTGCTGGAGGTACAGGGTATGAGCCTGGGTTCCATCCAAGCCACGCTCTGTATAGCTGGTCACTGAGGAGTCGACAACAGTCCACTTATCTTCCTCCTCACCATCAATCTGATACCGGAAGGTGGTTACCATAGGATCTTCCAGAAGCCACTCCCATGTCACAACTACAGGAACTGCGAACAGGAAGGTCGGCAAAAGAATCAGGGCCGCCAGTACTGCGATGAATTTCCTTTTCATAATTTATCAAACTCCTCCATGTAGCTTCAAAGCGAGGCCACACCATTGCAAACATCACTTACAGGTCAGGTCAATCATACACTTCCCGCTTGATTATAACAAGCAAATGCGTACAGGGTAACCCCCTCTTCCCACCATGTTGCCACACATATGCCATATCAGTACGATAGGTTTCCATGAACACGATCAAGA
>RZYT01000522.1 GCA_009930195.1 Spirochaetia bacterium
GACATCGCCACCGTTTCGTATGCATACCGTGATGCAACCAGCAAGGTGTACATCAACGGAGAACCGGGGGTGTACATCTCCGTTTCCAAGGAGTCGGACGCGAACAGTGTCCAGGTTGCGAAGCGCATCAACGACCTCATCGTGGACCTGAACAAGGAGTTGCCGAAGGGTATGAGCCTTGAGGTCATCGTCGACACCACCTCGATGATTGAGTCGACGATCAATACCGTCTACCAGAGCTTGCTCTATGGTGTCATCCTGGTCATGGTGGTGCTCTTCATCTTCCTTCGGAGCCTAAAGTCCACGTTCATCATAGGCATCTCCATCCCCATTTCCATGTTGCTCACGGTTCTGGTGATGTACTTCATGGGCTATTCCCTGAACCTTATGACCCTTACAGGCCTCATTCTGGGCCTGGGCATGACCGTCGACAGTTCCATCGTAGTCTTGGAGAACATCTTCCGCTATCGCGAACGTGGGGCAAAGCTGCATGCAGCAGCCATCCTCGGTACGAAGGAGATGATCGTTTCCATCACCGCTTCCACGCTGACCACTGTCTGCGTGTTCGTGCCGATGGTGATGCTGCGCAGCAATCTTGAGATGCTCGGTGAGATGATAACCCCGATGGCCGGCACCATCATCATCAGCTTGCTGGCCTCCCTCATTGTCTCGGTCACCCTCATTCCTGTTCTTACCAGCAGCTATGTGCGTGTCTATACCCGTAAGCAGAAGCCGCTGAAGGTCCGCCTGCTTCGGTTCATCGATGAGAAGGCTGAAGCCGCATTCGAGGCTCTTGACCGTGGCTACAAGCGGGTGCTTGGCTTGTTGCTCTCCTACAAATGGCTCACCGTCCTGCTGGTCGTCCTGATTCTGGTGCTGACCTTCCAGGCTTTCGGAGCCATGCATCGTTCGCTCTATCCGACCATGAGTGAGACCTCAGTCTCCCTGACGGTCACCCTTCCGCAGGGAACTACCCTGGAAACCACCGAAAGCTTGCTCAGGGATTTGGAAGAAAAGGCGAAGGTGGATATCAAGGGATACAAGGACATCATCGTCACCATTGGCGGAGGCGGCATGTTCGGCGGAGGTGGAACCAGCAGCGGTTCGCTGCAAGTCTCCCTGCTCGAAGACGAGGAGGGGGTGGATACCATGCAGCAGGTCCAGGAGAAGCTGAGACGCTACTTCGATCTCTATCCAGCAGCATCCTTCTCCTTCTC
>RZYT01000523.1 GCA_009930195.1 Spirochaetia bacterium
GCGTACAGTGCGGTGGAGGTGACGGGAATATTCGCCCCACCGAGGAGCACCGCGTTGCCGCATTTGCTCATCGCCTCGGGATATTGGGCTGCATTTTGGCTGGTGATGGGAATCCACGAACCGCTGGCGAACACCTGGGGTACATAGTCGTCTCCCGTCTGCAGCACATAGCAATCCCCTTCGATCGCATCGCCGATGGTCCCGGGACCCCCCAGGATCCCGTAGATCTTGGTGTACTCGGTCACATCGTTGGCCGAGAGGGTGAGTGTACGTATCATCGACTCGGTACTACCCAGACGGGTATAAGACATCGTGCAGGTGATATCGATCTGGGGTGGCGCTTGCTTCTTGGGGATGGTGAGTGTCAGCTCTCCTCCCGCATAGGATTCGGCGTTGATCAGCCATTGGAAGGTAGCGTTCTCGTAACCTCGGCTGTCGGCAGTGAAGATCACGACCGAGTTTTCCACGCTGCGTACGTTGCGCTCATAGGTGCTGCGGCTGCTCCTGATGGCAAACGAGATCGAATTGCGCAACAGGGTGTTCGCCCCGACATCCAAAAACGGTTCTGCGTAGGTTATATGGGGTTCTTGGGGAGTGGAGTCGCTCCACACCTGCTTGACGCGCGTCCAGTACTCATAACCGTAATGCCAAGGGCCGGGCAAGGTTTCGCTCCACTGTGTAGCGGCCCCCGGAGATGTTCCTTCTTCAAGAAGCGCGAACTGGTGGATCGGGGTGACACTGAGCCCATCGGATCCCGCCTCCCCGTCAGAACCCGCTTCTCCGGTCTCACCGTAGGAGACGAATGAGGTGGCCAGCAGCTCGGTCTTGGACGAATCGGTGTAGATCTGCACATCGAAGGCACCCGCCGAGCTGTAGCTGTACGAGCGAACTCCCCCTGTCATGGTCCCGCTTGCACCGCTTTGAGCCCAGCTGCTGCCGTCCCAGCTGCGTGCATGCACGTATACCGAGGATGTGTACAGCGACCCGTTCTTGTAGAAAGCAAGATCCAAAGTCCCCAAGGAGGCAGAAGACATCGTCAACTGCAGTTGGTACGAGGGAGCATCGCTGAGGGATGTGAGGGTATAGCTTGCGCCGGTTAGTGCCATGTGTTCTCCTTTTGGTCAGCTGACCGAGCAGAAATAGGTGGCCTTGACCGTCACATCATCGTGCGAGACGGAGATGGCCTTCTTCTTGGTGGTCACGATCGACCCATGGG
>RZYT01000524.1 GCA_009930195.1 Spirochaetia bacterium
TCGGGGTCCCTTGCCTTTGCCACGCCTCCATTTCCCCTGCACTCGCGCAATCCCCGTTGAGTCCTGTACAAGGACCAACACTTGTACTACTATGCTTGCATGTTTGACTACAAGCTCATCTGCACTGATATAGACGGAACGCTGCTCAACCCCCAACACCAGGTAACCGAACGGACGAAACTGGCTTTGCGCAAGGCAAGGAAAATGGGCATCCACGTTGCCCTGGTAAGCGGACGCATCGGCTCGAGCCTACGGATCTTGCAAGAAGAGATCGGCATCGATGGGCCGCTTGGGTGTTTCAACGGTTCGCTGGTGCTCGATGAGGAAGACAGGGAACTGGAAGCCCACCCGCTTCCCCTTGCCTGGAGCAGGGAGGTACTTTCCTTTGTCCAGAATACCGAGCTTGAGACCTTTCTCTTCACCAACGAAAGCTGGTACATGGAGGCAAAAGGCCGGTGGTATGATGTGGAAGTGGAAGCATCCCGCACAGAAGGAAGGATAGCCTCCCTCTCCACCATCGAGAATGTGCTTGCAGAGACAGAGCGGCCCTTCAAGCTTCTGTGCATGCACCATGAACCTGAGTATGTACGATCGATGGAGAGAATCTTGCAGGAACGCTTCGGCTCACACCTGAATATCTTCAGATCCTCCCCGAAGTACATTGAAATCCTTGCCCGGGGCGTCGACAAGGGCCATGCAGTACGTTCGCTGTGCAATGCCTACAAGATAGATGCAAGCCAGGTCATGGCAGTGGGGGACTACTACAATGACATCGGCATGTTCCGGGCGGCCGGCTACTCGGTGGCGATGGCAAATGCCCCTGCCGAAGTTGCACAGCATGCCACTGCCATGACGAAGAGCAACAGCGAGGACGGTTTGGCTCTTGCCATCGAGGCCATCCTGTGAACAAGCCTCTCTCCATCTATCGGGGACTTCCCCAGCCCATCTATGTACTCTTCTTCTCCACCATCATCAACGCAGTGGGCATTTTCGTCTATCCCTTTCTGACGCTCTATCTGACCCGGCGCCTCGGCTATTCAGCCCTGGAGGCTGGAACCTACATGACGTTTGCCTCAGTACTCTATGTACCAGGGTCCATGATCGGGAGCAAGCTGGCTGACAGCATAGGCCGCAAACCTGTGCTGGTCATCTTCCAGTTGCTCATGGACCTTTGTTTTCTTCTTGCAGGCATCTTCGAAGGGTCGGAAGC
>RZYT01000138.1 GCA_009930195.1 Spirochaetia bacterium
GCGATGCGAACGTGGTAGACTGCAACCAACCAATTTTATCTTTCCTGTCAAGGAGCATAACCATGACGTTTGCAGAAAAAATGAAGGCCCAAGCTATTGCGGCCAACAAACAGCTCGTCCTCGCAGAAGGTACTGAGCTCAGAACCATCCAGGCGGCACGCAAGATTGTCGACGAAAAGCTGGCCAAGACCGTTATCCTGGTCGGAAACAATGACGCAGTCGCACAGGCCGCCAATTCGGTGAACACCTCCCTTGAGGGCATCACCATTGTCGACCCTGTCACCAGCGAAGACCGCAGTGCATTTGCACAGGAGTACTATGAGCTGCGCAAGCACAAGGGCATGAGCCTTGAGGAAGCCTTCGAGGGCATCATCGATCCGCTGCGCTGGGGTGCCATGATGGTCCGCCTGGGCAAGGCTGACGCCATGGTCGCCGGGGCGGAAAACACCACCGGCAATGTTCTGCTTGCAGCCTTCAACATCATCAAGACCAAGCCCGGCATCAAGTATGCCTCCTCCTGCTTCGTCATGGCTACCGACAAGGCTGAGTATGGGGCCAACGGTTCGTTCATCTTTGCTGACTGTGCCACCATCCCCAACCCCACCGCCGAGCAGCTTGCAGAAATCGCAGAAGCATCCGCACTCTCCTGCAAAACCTTCCTCAATGCTGAGCCGAAGGTTGCCATGCTCTCCTACTCAACCATGGGATCTGCAAAGGGAGATCTGGTGGACAAGGTCGTCACCGCCACCCGCCTGATCAAGGAAAAACTTCCCAACCTCGCTGTTGATGGCGAACTGCAGCTCGATGCAGCAATCGTACCCAGTGTTGCCAAGAGCAAGGCTCCCACCTCGGCGGTAGCCGGCACTGCCAATACCCTGATCTTCCCTGACCTTCAGGCAGGCAACATCGGCTACAAGCTCGTACAGAGACTTGCCGGTGCAGAGGCCTATGGCCCCATTCTCCAGGGCTTCGCCAAGCCGATCAGCGATCTCAGCCGCGGTTGCTCGGTGGAAGACATCGTAGTGACCAGTGCCATCACCCTGGCCCAGTCTGCTGCAATCTGATTGTTGACGGGCAGGAGGGCCAGCCTTCCTGCCCTTGCCTTGCGCCCCGCTTTTCGCTACGATACCTTCGCCTCAGAAGGAGAGGCGCTCGATGGCAAGCCTACGCTCCCAACCCAATCTTCTTGACCGCTCGATTCCCCCGAGAACCATCATCTGGTCTCTCGCCTGGCCTACGATCCTCGAACAGGTCCTGCAGGTAACCGTAACGTATGTTGACTCTGCCATGGTCGGCTCGCTTGGTGCCCAAGCCACTGCAGCCATTGCTGTACCCACCTCCACAATCTGGCTGGTGAACGGGTGGATGAACGCCTTCGCCATTGGGTTCTCCGTCCTCATGGCCCGCAACTTGGGGGCCGGAAAGAAAGACCGTGCCAACCTGATCACCCGCCAAGCCTTGCATACCTCAGTGGGGTTCGGACTCGTTCTCACCTTTGCATTCCTGGCGATAGCACGCATCCTTCCCGCTTGGATCGGTGCGGAAGCGGAAGTGCAAAGCCTTGCCACCACCTATTTCCATTACATAGCCTTGGGGTATCTTCCCAACCTGGTGATGATTCTCATCTCCACGTTGTTGCGCTGCAGCGGTGATGCAAAGACACCCTTGCTGCTCAACGGCCTGAACAACGTGCTCAATGTGATCCTCAACTTCCTGCTCATCTTTGAGAGCATCCCCATCGGATTCGCCACACTGCCCGGCCTTGGGCTCGGGGTCAAGGGAGCTGCCATCGCCACCACCATTTCGGTGACGATCACCTGCATGCTTCTGCTGTACACGCTCTTCACCGGTGATCGGGCAATCAGGATACACCTCGGCCAGAAAGCACACTATGAAAAGGCAATACTCAAGAATGCCATCCGCCTCGGTATCCCCGTTGCCTTGGAACGCTCAACGCTCTCCTTCGGACAGATTGTCTTCACCAAGATGGTGGGAACCCTGGGCACCACCGCCTTGGCAGCACACTTTTTGGCAAATACCGCCGAATCAATCACCTACCTGCCGCCTTCGGGCTTCTCTACTGCCGCAACCACGCTGGTCGCCCAGTCGTTGGGCAGCGGGGACAAGGACCTGGCAAAGCGCTTCGCCGATACCTGTACCATTCTTGGCACAGCTCTGATGAGCCTGATGGGGGTTGTCCTCTATCTTTTTGCACCCGTTCTGATGCGCTTCTTCACCCAGGATGCCCAAGTCATTTCGCTGGGAACAACAATCCTGAGGATTGAAGCCTTTGCCGAGCCGGCATTCGGACTTTCCATGCTCGCATTCGGGGTATTCAGGGGCGCAGGGGATACCCGGCGTCCGTTTGCCATCTCGATTGCGGGAATGTGGCTGCTTCGCCTGCCGCTTGCCTATCTGCTGCTCAGGACAACCAGTCTGGGCTTGTTGGGCGTATGGATCGCCATGGCCAGCGACCTGAGCTTGCGGGGCATCATCTCGCTGGTGCAGTATCGCCGGTATACCTGGCTCGATAGCTGGCAAGAGACGCACTGAGGGCAAGGAACTGCTCCCAGTCGAGCGCTTCCGCACGAAGCGAAGGATTGAGCTGGGCATCCTCAAGCAGCCACTGCACCCCATCCTTGCCAACCATGGCCCCAACCTTCCCCCCAAGCAGGTTGTTCTTCACCGTCTTGCGACGTTGTGTGAAGAGATCGCGCACCAAGGTGAAAAAATGGGAGCGCAGGGAGCTCTCCACCTTGCTCTCGCTGCGCAAGGAGAACAGGATCACACTGCTGGTGACCTTCGGAGGAGGATAGAAGGCTCCACTGTTGATGGTGGTGGCCAGACTCACCTCATAATCAGCTTGGGCAAGCAGGGAGAACGACGACCAATCCTTTGAACCCGGTTGGGCGCAAATTCGGTCAACAACCTCCTTCTGGAGGGTAAACACCATGCGGGAGGGACGATAGGGACTTTCCAGAAGCTTTGCCAGAATGACCGAACCGACGTTGTAGGGAAGATTCCCGCATATGCGTGCCGGTACCCCTTCGGTTTGCAGCGAGAGCGGCAAGGTTTTGAGGGCATCCCCTTCCACCAGACGGAAGTGGGGGTCATCCCCGAAGGCTTGCTCATTCAGTATCCTGCAAAACCCATGATCAATCTCAAAGGCGGTGACCTGTGCTCGCTTTTCAAGCAACAGGCTTGTGATCGAGCCGATGCCCGGACCGATCTCCCAAACCTGTTGGCCTTCGCTCACCTCAAGCAAATCGACAATGCGTTCACGCACCGGGTGGGAGATCAGGAAGTTCTGTCCAAACTTCTTGCTCATCGCCAGATCCTCCCGATCCAAAAGGCGAGTGATTGCGTTCGGTGAATCGTAGGCAAAGGTCCAGCTCATTGCGGTATCTCCTTCTCTTGTGCAGAGCTTGTCCAGCATAGCCAATGATGGCGATACAGGTCAACAGAACAAGAAGATAGAGACAGTATGCACCAGCTTTGAAGACAAAGGGAACCTCCGATGCCAAAGCAAGCAGAGTTTGGAGCACGTGGGTGCACTGGGTCAGCAAGAGCGCAGGGACTCCTCCGAATGGAAGGCAAACAAGACTGAGCACCATCAGAAGATGAATCAGCAGGCCTGCCGGATAGGAGAACAGCAATCCTGCCAGATTCCAAGAGCCGGTCAAAATCATGGAGGCCGGAGCGGTGCCGAGAATGGCCAGCGCTGTGGTTTTCAGGGGAAAGGGAGGCAACGCTTGCCCCAGAATGAGCAGGGTTATTGCAGCATAGCTGAACAGAAAGGCAAAGCTGGTGACAGAACAGCTGAACAACCAAAGCTGTACTGCATAGGCAAGCAGGAGAGACGATAGAGAGCGCATCTCTTGCGAGAAGGGAAAGAGCGAGATGAGATGCATCAAAAGCGCCCTGACCAAGGAGGGTTTCGGTCCTACCAGAACCACATAGCCCAAGGGGATCAGAAAGCCGATGCGCTTGCCCCAATAGCGACCCAGAAAAAGGGAGGAGAACCAACTGCTCAGCAGCAGGAAGACCTGCAGGTGCATACCCGAGAGTGCCAGAAGGTGGGCACACCCGGCTCCAAGGCTTGCATCCTTCAAGGCGAAGGAGGCCTCGGTCGACTGACCCAGCAGGAGCATCAGGGCAAGGCTTCTTGCTGCTTCATCTGCAATGCGGTGTTGGAGCAACCAGGAGAGATGCGAGAGGAGTTCCCGTCGTTTCAGCCCCAGCTTGGAGAGCCTTCCCACCTGGAACGACGAACAGAGAAACAGGTCCCCTGTCTCTGAAAGTCTTCCTTCCAGAAGGATGTCACTTCCAGCAATGAGCAACTCATCTGTTTTCAGCAAGGCTGAGACCACACCCCTTGCACCAAAGACATCACCATCCTGAGTCCCGGAGGCGCTGAGCTTGAGCCGGACGACCTGCTTGTGGGAGCGGGTGAGCAGGGAGTCCTCGAGGAGTCTCCCCTCAATCCTACTCAGCCTGAACGGGGCGAATCCATAGGAAGGCTGGCTCTTGGCCACAGCAAGGCCTCCAAGACCATACAGCAGGAAGAGAAACGAAAAAGAAAGGAGAGTACTGCGCACAGGAGCTCTGTACACCACAAGGAGCACCATGGCAATGCCTCCCACCAACAGGGCACATGCCACAGGATAGCTGAGCAAGGGGCTTTGCAGGCAAACTGCGTACAGGGATACGAGGATACTGAGCGTGGAACCCACGATAAGACGCTGCATACCTTGCAAGAAGCAAGGAAGGCTTGATTGCTTTTCTCAGCTCTCCAGCAACACAACCACAAGCGCGAGCAGGCTCAGATCCAATCGTTTCTGCATGCTCTGGTGAAAGAGACGTGCTGAGAGGTTCTCATCGGGTTTTCCCATCGCTCTCTGGTGGTGGATGCGCTCGGCAAGCTTGCGCAGCGGTTTATTGTTCACTGAGAGGTAGAGCATCATGGAGGAAGTTATGTCCGCAAGCATCGAATCATCCCCATCATACGGCAGATCTTTCAAGGTGCCGCTGTCCACCAGGCAAAGAGCCTTTGCAAGATCCAGAGGGTCGAGAGCCGCCACTTCATCAAGATACGTCTCAAGGGCAAACAGATGCTCCTGGACAACCTCTTCACGCTCACTGCTGCGCACCTTCATCTCATAGCGCCTTCGCTGGGCGACGGAAGAGCGTGTGTCACGTTTGGCAAGTACAGACCAACCGAAGATCCCCAGCCCAAAACTGATGGCAAGCTCATCGAGCATGGGAAGCGGATCGCGGATGACAAGCGAAAAGAAAAAGTAAGAGGCAGTGAAAATCAGGGCAGTGACCAGAAGACGTGGCACATACTGCTTGTTCTGGATCCAGCGGTCGACACAGAAGTCGATGGCTGAATAGAGGGCGTAAGTCGCCTCGTCGCGTTGGGGTTTGGTCAACATGCCGCTGGAAAGGAGTTGGACGGACTCCCCCTCCTCCCAGCTGTCCACGCGTTCGGTGTCCAGATAGGGGGAGAGGCAGATGTTTTCCTTGTTTGATCGTTGCAGGAAATAACAGGTAATCACGAGAGTGCCGCCTTATAGCGTTCAATTCGTGAGGGAAGATCTTTCTCAAGCTGTGCCCGTTCGGAAGCCTCAGCAGTGAAAAAGAGATAGTATTTGATCTTCGGCTCGGTTCCACTGGGACGGACCACCAGCTTATCCCCCCCCTCCAGGTGCATGATCAGCACGTCTGAAGGAGGAAACTTGTCCTGTCTCCCATCCAATAGATCCTCAAAAGCGGTGATTTTCTTGCCTGCAAGAAGTTCGCCGATCTTCAGCTTTCTCAGATTCGCCATGATCGACGCCATCTTCTCCTTGCCGCTGGCACCTTCATAATCCTTGGAGAAGACTGCTTCGGTACTGTATCCCCAACGCTCATATATCTGCTCAAGACGTTGCTGGAGCGTAAGGTTCTGTTTTGCCCAATAGCACATCATCTCGACACTTGCCA
>RZYT01000139.1 GCA_009930195.1 Spirochaetia bacterium
TCTCCATTGCCTCCAGCAGGGCCAGAAGGGCCATGATGGCCATGGCAGAGACTGCGATGGCGATGGCGCTGAGCATCGAGCGACGGAAATTGCGGAATATGTTGCGAAACGCAACGGCAGGAAGTTTGATCGTCATTGCATTTCCTCCTATTGGTGATGCAGACAGGTGGGGATGTCGAGTTTCAGTGCACGCCTGATGGGGAAAATCGCCACCAGCATGGACAGGCCGATCCCACTGAAGAAAGCCTTGGCGATGGTTGCAATGCTCCATGCGCCGCGCATGACATTCTGGACCCTGAACCCGATATCCATATCCCGGAACACAAAACCAAAATCGAATCCGACATTGACCAGATAGAGATTGGCGAGGACTCCGAGCAGGATGCCGACCAACGATCCGACCAGGCCGATTCCCCCTGCCTCAAAGAGGAAGGAGAAGAGGATGTCACGATCTTTCATACCCAGGGCACGCATCATCCCAATCTCGCGCATCCGCTCAAACATTGCCATCAGCATGGTGTTGGAAACACCCACTGCTGCGATGATGAAGACCAGGAAAAGGATCAATCCCGTTCCTCCTTGTTTCGCCTCAAGCAAGGCAAGATAGTCACGGGCTAGGTCTTCCCACGTAAAGACGCGCAGCTGTGGGTCGATGGAGGCAAGGTCAGCCTGCAAGGTTTTGCTGACAGAGTCCAGGTCGCTCTTCTGAGGAAGCAGGATGTCGATGCTCGTCACCGCTCCTTCCATGGCGAGATAGAGATCCGCCGCATCCTTGTCCATCATGACCAGGGTGCGATTCACATTCGGATTGGGACAGTTGACGATGCCGACGATCTGCATATCGAAGGCCTCATAGAAGCCTCCCTTTCCGCGGGTAACGAAGGTGACCCAGTAGCCTACCTTTGCCCCGATATCCTCAGCGAACCAACTTCCGAGGACCACGCCGTCCATCTCGCCCTTTTGCAGGAAGCGTCCCTCAAGCAGGGTATCCTTGAATCGGTAGACGGAAAAATCCGTCTCGGGGTTGATGGCGGTCACCTGGACCGTCATATTCCCGTCCTCACCGAAATCTTCCTGGTAGAGGATCATGTCGGCAGCAAAGACCGTTCGCTCGGTTGCGGTGATGCCCTTTTCGGCAAGCAGGTCCAGCACTGCTTCTGGATCTTCTATGGAGGACTCCACCGGCAGGAACATTCTCTCTTCCCAATAGGAGGCCTTATGGATGCGCAGCGATGCGGTTTCGTACCACTGCAGGTTGCGCATGGACTCCAGATTTGCTCCCATGAGCAGGGAATCCACGAAGATGTACATCATCAGCCCCATAGCTATGGCTATGGAGGTGATGAGGGTTCTCCGCTTGTATCGCAGCAGGTTCTTGGCCGCAAGTTCCAAGATGAATTTCATCAGGCTCTCCTTTCATCACTGACAATCATGCCGTCATGAAGTTGCACCAGACGTGTGGCATAATCCATGACCATCTGGTCGTGGGTTGAGAAGATGAACGTGGTTCCATACTTCTCGTTCATCCGTTTCATGAGTTTGAGAATCTCTTCCCCGGTCTTGGAGTCGAGGTTTGCCGTAGGCTCATCGGCAAGGATGATCTGGGGCTGTTTGACCAATGCCCGTGCGATGGCAATCCGCTGTTGCTGGCCACCGCTGAGTTTTGCCGGTCGTCTGTGTTCCATGCCTGCCAGCCCTACTTCCTTGAGCACCTCCATGGTCCGCTTCTCGATTTCGCTCTTGTTCACATCCAGAAGGGAGAGGACGAAAGAGACATTCTCGTAGGCGGAGAGCACCGGGATCAGATTGTAGGTCTGGAAAATGAAGCCAAGGTTGTTTCTCCGGAAGGTGGTCTTCTCTGTTTTGCCCATCCCGCTGATCGGAATGTCATTGATGAAAATCTCTCCCTCATCGATGGCATCGATGCATCCGATGAGATTGAGCAACGTTGTCTTGCCCGAGCCTGAGGGACCTGCAATGGAGAGAAATTCTCCCTTGCCCACTTCCAATGAGACCTGTTTGAGGGCCTTGACGACACTCTCCCCGCTTTTGTAGTTGCGCGATACCTTATCTACCTTGATCATACTTGTTCCTTTTGCTTGTCTGCTTGTTCGGTTTCCTGTTGTTTCTGTAAGGCTGCACTGCCAAGTACAGCACCAAAGTCCATATGGTCCAGGATGGATGCGGGCATCAGCATCATGGAGTTGTTCTGCCTGATTCCCTCGTAGATCATGTTCATTGACCTGAGTTGGAGAGCGATGGAGTCCTTGGCGTACTCGGCTGAAGCCTCACGGAATTTCTTTGCGATCTCGACCTCGGCCGCCCCAAGGATGATTCGCGACTCCTTCTCCCGTTCTGCCTGTGCCTGCTTGCTCAACGAGTCCTCAAGCTCCTTGGGGATGATGATGTCGGTGATTTCCACCGAAAGGATGGACACTCCCCAGGGGTTGGTCTTTGCATCCAAGGCCTGCTGGATCTCACGGCCCAACTCCTCACGCTTGCTGAGCAGGCTCGAGAGCGGGTGTTTTCCGATGGAGTCACGAAGTGCTGTCTGTGCCGAAAGGATGACCGCCTCGGTGTAATCTTCCACCTCAAGGATGGCTTTCTTGGCATCCCAGATCATCCAGAAGCAGAGTGCATCGACATGCACCGGTACGGTGTCCTTGGTCAGGGTTTTCTCTGCGCTGAAGTCGGTTGCCCTGATACGCATATCGAGAAACTCGGCTATTCGGTCTACCAGGGGGATGAGCAGGAACAGTCCAGGTCCCTGCACTTTGTGGAACTTGCCCAGCCTGAGGATGATCACCTTGTCCCAGTGGTAAACAAGCTGGAAAGAGGAAGAGAAGAGAAGCCCCAAGGTGGCGAAGATGGTGATGGGGTAGAGATACACGGACAATCCCCCAACCACCCCGACCCACAGCATCAGCAGGAGGCTGGTCATGGTGACCCACAGCGGGAAGATGGCAATGACCAACGCGCAGAGGAAGACTGCGGTGCTTACCGCCACAACTGCCTCTATCCCAAGGAAGGGGGAGATTGCGAGTTGGAGTACCGATCCGGCACCGAGAAAGATAGCCAACACCAAAAAGGAGATCGACCCGAAGGCGAAGTCCTTCTTGAGGGTGAACCCTTTCAGGTTCTTGATGCGTTCAATTTTCTTTTGGTACAGGTTCATGATATATCCTCTTTTTTCTGTTGTTCAGAACCAAGGTCACTGATGGTTTGCAGGATTTCCTCGAAACTGAATCCATAGCTGGCAGCCTTGGTAAGGAACTCCTTGCTTAATTGGGAGAGAATGCGTTCACGCTCGATGGCATCGATGTTGATTTTCTTGTCGCTGATGAACGTTCCGGATCCCTGCTGGGTGACTACAATGTTGCGGATTTCCATCTCTGCATACGCGCGTGCCACCGTGTTGGGGTTGATGCTCAGATCGACTGCCAAGCTGCGTACGGTAGGCAGCTGAGCCCCTTTCTCCAGCCTCCCGTCAGCAATGGCCATCTCCACCTGCAGGATGATCTGCTTGTAGAAAGGGACCCCGCTCTTTGCATCCAGGCTGAAATCCAATTTCGGTTCCTCTTTCAGTTTCACCGACAAAACCTCTCTTTTTGTACTATTGTACTGGTGTATTAGTACAATGTCAACACAAGCTTTCTTCTGTCCAACAACAAAACGGCTGCCTCCGGGGGGAAGCAGCCGCTTTGCGAGCCAATGTCACTGTTACGTGTGCTTGATGAACGTTCCGTTTTGCAGCTCTCGCTGGGCAAGTGCCAGTTCTTCGCGGGTATTCATGACGATGGGACCGGCCCAGGCGATGGGCTCGCCAAGCGGTTTGGCACTGTAGAGGAAGATTCTTGCCCCCTCGTCCCCCGCCTTCAGTGACAACGTGTCACCCTCACCGAAGAGAATGGCCCGGTGGTAGGGTACCTCCTGCCCATCGGTGTGCACCGAGCCCCGGACCAGGTAAATGAACAGGGTGTGCCCAGGATCGAGGGTGAGGGTGAACTCAGTCCCCATCTCCAGCTTCACATCAAGGTAGAGGGTACGGACATAGTCCCCCTGCTCAGGACCTTCGACTCCCTCATACGTACCGCTGATGATCCTCACTTCCTTTCCTTCACCTGTTACCACCGGTATTTGGGAGGAGCGGATGTCGCGGTAGGCGGGAACGGTCATCTTGTCCTTCTGCGGCAGGTTGATCCACAGCTGTGTACCCAACATCAGATTGCTTGGTTTGGGCATCTCCTGGTGGATGATGCCGCTGCCACCGGTCATCCATTGGCAGCAACCGTCGTCAATGGTACCGCTGTTGCCCATGCTGTCCCCATGTTCGATCTCCCCTTCAATGAGATAGGTGACCGTCTCGATGCCCCGGTGCGGATGCCAGGGAAAGCCTTTGACGTAATCCTTCGGATCGGTGGCATCAAACGCATCGAGCATGAGAAAGGGATCGAACTCCTTCACATCATGGTAGCCGATGACCCGTACCAATTTCACGCCTGCCCCATCGTACTGGACAGCGCCTCCTGTGATTCTCCTGATCGGTTTTACCTGCATGGTGACTCCTTTGGTGTAGGAAACACAAACCGGCCTTGCTTCAGGCAAAGCCGGTGATACAAATCCTAGATGACCAGTGAGGGCGGGTTGAAGACCCTGCTTGCCAACTCTTGGTTGAGCATGTACAGGCCCTTGCTGTCAGATCCGAAGACTTCAAACTTCTGGATATTCTCCTGTGCGTTCATCTCCTCCTCACCCTGTTCCTTGATGAACCAGTTGAGGAACTCCAGGGTACGATAGTCCTTCGCCTTGGAAGCTTCCTCGTAGATGGTATTGATGGAGGCTGTCACATACTCTTCGTGCTTGAGCGCTTCGACAAGCGGCTGCTTGAAGTCCTCATACTTCATGGTGGGGTCGGCAATGGCAGAGAGGGTGACGCCATGGCCATTGTTCAGCAGGTACTGGCGGAAGAGCATGGCATGACTCATCTCCTCCTGAGCCTGGACATTGAACCAGTTCTCATACCCAAGAAGGCCTTTTTCTGCATAGAAGGTTGCCATATCCAGATAGAGATAGGCAGAGTAGAACTCCTTGTTCACTTGTGCATTGATCAGGTCAGCAATTGGTTGTGCCAGCATGGGAATTTCTCCTTATGAGTGTACCGTGATATGCAAAGTATACTAGTAAGAATTCGTATCGACAAGGTCTGAAGAGGGGGGAGTTGTTTCACCTGCATTGACGGTGTAGAATGCACTCCATCATGAAACCGAAGCGTAAGCAGTCCTTGCAACCCAACCATATCTTGCTGATTGGCTTTCTTGCCATCATCCTGATCGGCTCGCTTCTTCTCTCACTTCCCCTTGCACAGAACCAGAATGTTTCCCTCTCCTATCTTGATGCTCTCTTCATCTCTACCAGTGCTGTCTGCGTAACAGGGCTGGTAACCGTCGATGTAGCCCTCACGTTCTCACTGTTCGGCCGTACCATCATCGGCCTGTTGATCCTGCTTGGAGGGCTCGGATTTGCCTCCATCGTCATCTCCTTCAGCTTGTTGCTGGGCATGAACATTGGCATCGGAAAGCGTACTCTCATCAAGGAGGCGTACAACCTCAACACCATGCAGGGGACCCTGAGGGTAGTTCGCGCAGTCGCCATTGCCGGCTTTGCCTTCCAAGCCTTGGGTACACTCATTGAATATTTCATCTTCCGCAGTACGTATGCACCCTCTGCTGCGTTCGGCCATGCCTTGTTCAATACCATCAGTGCATTCAACAATGCAGGTTTCGATCTGATGGGCGAGTATAAGAGCCTTACCGATTACCGCACACATTTGGGGATGAATCTCACCACTTCTTTTCTGATCATCTTGGGCGGAAGCGGCTTTTTTGTGCTTGCCGATGTGTTTCGCAACCGGCGGTGGAGCAAACTGAGCATG
>RZYT01000525.1 GCA_009930195.1 Spirochaetia bacterium
TAGGCCGGGTCATCCAGCTGCTCCTCGGTGAAGCCCAGGTGTCCGCCGGCTTTCGGGCCCTCGAAGACCACTGCATCAGGGACATCATTGTAGAGCTTCTTCCACATGCGGAAGATCATGTCGACAGCCCGCGAGGAGCTGACGATGGGAGCGAGTTTCACCTTTGCCTTGCGCAGTGCTTCGACGGGGATGTTCTTGATCGGGAGTCCTGCACCAAGAAAGACAATGTCGACCATCTCCTCGATGGCAACGTCCAGGAGTTGGTGAAAGTCATTGACCGCCACCATGATGTTCACTCCGATGATGCCCTTGGTCTTCTGCCGTGCCGTGCGGATCTCCCTGCGGAAGGCACGCAGGTTTGCTGCCTGGCCATCCTCATAGTAATCCGGTTCAAGCAGGCCGATGCCATTGGCAGCAATGACCCCGATACCCCCGGCATTCGCTACGGCACTTGCCAGTGAGGAGAGGGAGATGCCTACGCCCATTCCCCCTTGGACGATCGGGGTAGGGGCAACGAGATCCCCGATTCTCAGAGCAGGCCAGGTAGGTTTGGCCTTGAGGATCGAGGAAACAGTCTTTTCCAGGGGGAGATAGGAGAGGCACGAACGGGCTTCTTCCTTGAGACGGGTGAATATGGTGCTTTTGTTCATTGGTTGCATGGTGTATTCCTTGGGGTCGTGCAAGACAGACCTTGCACATAATCTAACACAAATACAAAAAATGTCAAAGTGTTAAGAAAAGAAAGTTGGTACACATTTCCTTTTTTGCTCATGTGTGCAATTGGACCGTACTATGTGCATTTTTATGTAAGAAGTGCAGAGGATTTCATATAAATTGCACAAGAAGGCAGATGCATGAAGCACAATTTTGAAAAATTGCAACAAAAATCGAAAAGAATTGTTTCAAAACCCCTTGCACTGTTGCGTTCTCTTTTCGTACGCTATGGCCCATCTTATCAATGTGGGGTTACCAATGAAACACATGAATCGTTTGCTGATGGTTGCAACGCTCCTGCTTGCAGCGCTTGTCGCCCTTTCTGCCCAGCCGGTTGCGGAGAAGCAGGAAGTGAAGGTGCTTGTCCTGGGCATGTTCGAGGTGGGGGAGAACAAAGGGGATTTCGCCGGGGAGTTCCAGCACTTCTATGAAGCGTACTTCGACGGAGCAGCCTCCTACGAGCTCAATTCCCTGCCACTGAC
>RZYT01000140.1 GCA_009930195.1 Spirochaetia bacterium
GGAAACCTTTGCCTGCACCCGCACCCGTCACGCCATGAAGTTCCATATCGAAAGTTATGTCCGCAAGGACGGATCCTTTGCCGCACGCTCGATCAAGGCTTACTCCAATCAGGGCGCCTATGCATCCCATGCCCACGCCTTGGTTGCCAATGCGGTGAATGGCTTCAGGATGATGTACCCGGTGGGAGCCATCAAGGGTGAGGCCTACACGGTGTATACGAACATGGCTACCGCAGGTGCCATGCGTGCCTATGGTATTCCGCAGATCGGATTTGCTTTGGAAGCCCATGTGGATGACATTGCCAAACAGACTGGTCTCGACCCGCTGAAACTGCGCACCCAGAATATGATGAAACTTGGCTACGTCGATCCGATGACGACCATCACCTGCCACTCGACCGGCCTTGAGGAGTGCATCCAGCGCGGTGAGGAGTATCTTTCCTACACCAAGAAGCGACAGGAGTACGCCAAGCAGACCGGTGACATCCGCAAGGGTGTGGGAATGGCAATCTTCTGTTACAAAACAGGCGTCTACCCCATCAGTCTGGAGACCTCCGCATGCCGCATGGTGCTCAACCAGGATGGTTCGCTGCAGATGCAGATCGGAGCCACCGAGATTGGACAGGGTGCTGACACCGTTTTCTCCATGATGGCCGCCCAGACCATCGGGGTGACGGTGGACAAGATCCATATGGTCAGCAAGCAGGATACCGACGTAACCCCCTACGATACGGGAGCCTATGCATCAAGACAGACGTATGTCTCGGGCATGGCAGTAAAGAAGACCGCAGAGTCTTTCAGAAAGAAGCTGCTCGAGTATGCAGGTTTCATGCTCAAGAAAGACCCCTGGGATCTGGACATCAAGGAGAACTACATCGTCCACACCAACAAGGACGAGCGTCTGCTCTCCGTTGCCGATGTTGCCATTGAGTCCTGCTACAGCCTGAGCAACTCCACCCATATTTCGGCGGAGGAGTCCCATCACTGCACGGACAACACCTACTCCTTCGGCGCCTGCTTTACTGAGGTCGAGGTCGACATCCCGATGTGTCAGGTGAAAATCCTGGATATCATCAACATCCACGACTCGGGCAAGATCATCAACCGCCAGACTGCTACCGGCCAGGTGCATGGTGGTATGAGCATGGGCCTTGGCTACGGTTTGTATGAGCATTTGAAGTTCGACCCGAAGACCGGACGGATGCTGAATGACAACCTGCTGGACTACAAGCTGATGACCGCCATCGATACGCCTGAGCTGCATGCAGACTTCGTGGAGACCGATGACCCGACCGGCCCGTATGGAAACAAGTCACTCGGTGAGCCCCCCACGATTCCTGTGGCCCCTGCCATCAGAAACGCGGTGCTCAATGCAACGGGAGTTGCGATCAACGCAGCTCCGCTCCACCCTGAACGGATGTTCAATGCGTTCACCGAGGCTCAGCTGATCAAATAAAGGAAGTAGTGTATGTATAATTTTGGAACCATCTATGAAACCACCTCCGTCGAAGATGCCCTGCGCCTGAAAAAAGAACATCCCCAGGCACACTTCCTGGCCGGTGGCAGTGATATCCTGATCAAGGTCAGGGAGGGCAAGCTCGCAGGCTGTGATGTGATCAACATCTACAACCTTGAAGAGCTTCGCGGCATCTGTCTTGAGGAGGATGGATCGATTCTCATCCGTCCGCTCACCAGCTTCACCGATGTGGCGATGCATCCGGTCATCAAGCAGTACATCCCGGTGCTTGGGGAAGCAGTTTCGCAGATCGGAGGTCCCCAGGTGCGAAACATCGGCACCATCGGCGGCAACATCTGCAATGGAGTGACCTCTGCTGACAGTGCAACCACCCTGAAAGCCTATGATGCCATGCTGGAGATTTCCAGCATCGACGGCACCAGAATCCTACCGTATGCCCAGTTCAATCTCGGGCCCGGCAAGGTTGACCTGCGCGAAGGAGAGCTTTTGTGCGGCATCCGCATCAGCAAGGAGAGCTACGAGAAGACCTATGGGCACTACATCAAGTATGCAATGCGCCGTGCCATGGACATCGCAACCCTCGGTTGCTCGGTCAATGTCAGTCTCAGTGACGACAAGAAGACGGTAAAGCGGCTTCGCATCGCTTTCGGTGTTGCAGCCCCCACCCCGATTCGCTCCACTACTGCAGAAGCCAGTGCAAACGGGCATGCTGTGGACGAGGCTTTGCTTGATCTGGTCAGTGAGGGAGCTCTTGCAGATGTGAATCCAAGAACCAGCTGGAGAGCCTCCAAGGAGTTCCGCATGCAGTTGGTCAAGGAGATGGCAAGACGGGCAACGAAAGCTGCTGTAGAAAAAGCAGGAGGAACCATCAATGGCTAAGAAAGACATTACGTGTACCGTCAACGGAAAGGTGCGAACCTATAGTGTGGATGTCAGGGAGTCTCTCTCGGACATGCTCAGGGGACAGGCTGGACTTGACAGCATCAAGCACGGCTGCGATGTAGGTGAGTGCGGTGCGTGTACCGTCCTGATCAACGGCAAGCCGTTCAACTCCTGCATCTATATGGCCATCTGGGCCGAAGGCAAGGATATCCTTACCCTCGAGGGGCTCAGTGACACCAAGGGAGCGATCAGCGACATCCAGCAGGCCTTCATCGATGAAGGGGCTGTCCAGTGCGGCTTCTGCACCCCGGGTTTCATCATGGCCTCGATTCCCATCATCTCCAGTGAGACGGAGTCCAGCAGGGAGGAGATCAGAAGACAGATCTCAGGCAACCTCTGCCGTTGCACCGGGTATGAGAACATCGTCAATGCCATTGAGAAGACCCAGAAGAAACGCATTGCCGAGAAGAAGAGCGAGTAGGACAAGCAGCATAGTTCAGTACAACGGGATTGCCTCTGGCAGTCCCGTTGTTTTTCACTCACCCATCCCTCTTGCCTGGATGACCACGCAACGGTAAGCTACGAAAAAATGAGGAGCACCTATGCGCATAGCCATCTACGGAGCTGGTTCTTTGGGAACGGTACTTGGGGCATACCTGGCCAAGGCAGGCGTTGCTGTTGACCTGTACAGCCGCAATGAGGAGCATATCCAAGCCCTGAGGAAAGATGGGGCAACGGTGGTAGGCAAGGTGCAGCTGCAGCAGCAGGTGCACGCACTCCTTCCCTCTGAGATGAACGGTCTCTATGACTGCATCTTTCTTTTGACCAAACAGCTGGAGAACCAGAAGGTTGCCTCTTTCCTCAAGCCCTTTCTTGCCGATGATGGCATGTTATGCACCATGCAAAATGGCCTGCCCGAACCCCAGTTGATGGAGATCCTGGGCAAGGACAGGGTCTGTGGGTGTGCCGTTGGCTGGGGAGCGACGTTGCTGGGCCCTGGGGTGGCAGAACTGACCAGTGAAGCGGATGCACTCCACTTCAACCTCGGCTTGCCCACCGCAGGCAGGGAAGAACGACTGGATGAGATCGCAACAATCCTTGGGAACATGGGTCCGGTAACCATCGAACCGAACTTCATCGGGGCCCGCTACTCCAAGCTCCTGATCAATGCGGCGTTCAGTGGTACGGCAACCGCACTGGGGACCACCTTCGGACTGGTTGCTCAGGATAAAAAGGCCAGGCGCATCGCTCAGCTGGTGATGAAGGAGTGTCTCGATACCGCCAGAGCCGCAGGAATCAGGATTGAGCCTGTCCAAGGCAAGGATATCGCCAAGCTGTTCGATTATCACTCCCCGTTCAAGCGCCTGGTAAGCTTCGCTCTCATTCCCCTTGCAATGAAGAAGCATGCCTCGCTCAAGCCGAGCATGCTCCAGGATATCGAGAAGGGAAAACCGTGCGAGGTGGATGCCATCAACGGGGCTTTGGGCCGGGAAGCAAACAAAGCAGGGGTTGCAACCCCTGCGAATGATCTGGTGGTGGAGGTGATCCATCGCATCGAAAGCGGGGAACTGAAGCCTCAGTGGGAGAATATCGGGCTCTTTTCCACACTCTTTTCGAAATAAGGTACGATTTCTTGCCAGTGCATTGACTATTTATCCAATACCACCTACGCTGAAGGAGCTTAGACGTTGAGTTCCTTTTTGTTCCCGATCCTATCTTTGTCGCCATGCTGCTGTTGTTCCATGCACTTCTGACGGGTAATCGATCCAAACTGTACCAAACTCCTAAGACACCCACAGAAAGCAGGCAAAGACCTGCGCAAGGAAATTATCATGGCAAAAAAAATCTATGTTGGAAACATGAGCTACCAGACCACCGAGGAAGCCCTCTATTCACTTTTCGCACAGTATGGCGAAGTAATGAGCGCAAGGATCATTTTCGATCGCGACACCAATCGTCCCAAGGGCTTTGCCTTTGTTGAGATGCAGGATGACAGCGCAGCTGTTGCTGCTATCAGCCAGCTCGATGGCCAGGACCTCGACGGCAGAAACCTCAGGGTCAACGAAGCAATCGCAAAAGAAAGAACCGAACGCAGACCTTCCTACAACAACAGGTATTAATCACCGACAACACAGCAGCAAGGGGAGCCCGGAAGGGCTCCTTTTTTGCGTCTGCAATTGTCCTGAATCAAGACAGTCTGGCTTATGCTCTCTCCAATTGAATCCTATTGTTATCTCCACTAAGTATGATATAATCATACTTGTCGGAGGTAACAATGCTTAAGACTCGTGATATAGTCATGTATGAATTGAGAGACTATGCCTCTCCAAAAGCAAAGCTTACCCAGATGCTGAAGAAAGGGGAACTCCTGCAAATTTGCCGTGGAGTATACAGCACATCCCATGATGACCCAAAATTTCCCGTAGCTTCCATGATATACAGCCCCAGCTATATCTCCTTTGAAACAGCATTGGCATATTACCAAATGATACCGGAACATGCGTTTGCCATAATGAGTGCTGGTTTCCGACTGAATAAGGAAAAGTATTATGACACGCCCTTCGGCCGGTACAGTTTTCACTATATACCGGAGACTGTCTTTCCTTGGGCTTTGAGCCCAGAGCAAGAACTTGGGTATGGCTTTCGACTTGCCACCAAGGAAAAGGCTCTCTGCGATACTCTGTACAAGATCAGGGGAGTTTCGAGCAGAAAAGCAATAAGCGATTTGTTGTTTGAAGATCTGAGAATGGATAGCTCTGAGCTTCTTGCACTGGAATGGTCCACCATCAAAGAGCTTGTCCCACTCTATCACAGCACTACGCTCAACACCTTGCTTCGCTGGAAGGAGAAAGAAGACAGATGAATCAAGAAATAAACAAGATGCTCAGCGCATACGCCTTGGGTACCCACATCAGTGCAATACATGCTCTCAAGGAAATAATCCAAGCATTGACACTTCACACCCTTTCAAAAACAGATTTCTTTTCCCATGCAGCCTTTTATGGGGGTACTGCTCTCAGGATTTTCCATGGCTTGGATCGTTTTTCTGAGGATATGGATTTTTCCTTGAAAACGAAGGATGAAAATTTCAATTTGGAAGCATATCTCCCTGCCATCGAACAAGGATTGAATTCCTATGGATTGGAAATGAGTGTGCTATCCAAGAAAAAGCAGCACAGTTCAAATGTCCAGTCAGCATTCCTCAAGGCCAATACGGTTATTCACTTAGTCAAGTTTACTGCAATGACACCCCCGTTATCAGGAATTCCAAATAATGCATTGATAAAGATCAAAATTGAAGTTGATACAAATCCCCCTGGGGGTGCTGAGTATGAACGAAAATTCCAGCTTCTTCCACAACCCTATTCGGTCTTGGTATATGACAGGCCATCCCTGTTTGCGGGGAAACTCCATGCTTTACTTTGCAGGAATTGGAAACAACGTGAGAAAGGACGGGATTTTTATGACTATGTCTGGTACCTGACAGAAGGAGTTCCTGTCAACATCCATCATCTTGAGCAGAGAATGCGACAATCAGGGCATTGGTACATGGA
>RZYT01000526.1 GCA_009930195.1 Spirochaetia bacterium
GAGCAAGGAACACCTCAAAGAGTTATGGACCAACATCTATAACACCGAAGGAAAACCCGATTGGTCACACATCCTGCCTTACTATGATGATGCAATCTACTTCTGCGACAGTGTTCAGAAGATCCATGGCATCGAGGATTTCAAGGAAATGACTGAGCGACTGATAGCGCGTTCGGACAATCTGAAGATGGATGTGAAGAATACTGCGCAGAACGGCAATGTCCTGTTCATGGAGTGGGAGATGAGCCTGAGTTTCAAGAAGTATCCGAACTCCTCCATTTTCGGTGCAAGCAGGGTGACCCTCAATGAGGAGGGAAAGATTATTGAGCAACGGGACTACTATGACCTGTGGGGTGATATCTTTGACAACATTCCCCGGTTCAACAAAGCGTATCGGAAGTTCATGAGAAAGAAGTTTGGTTGAGGAATGCAGCACATGAATCCCTATCTGAAAGAGTATGAGTGGTCGAACATTGCAGCTATGCTCAGAAACAACAAGGCAGAGCCGAAACAAGAGTTGGAAGACCTGCGAGGAAGGCTTGTGGTCATTACCGGTGCAACCTCGGGCATTGGATATGAGACCGCCCACCTGTATGCCTCTCATGGTGCCAATGTGCTGATGATCAACCGCAGCAAGGAGAAGTCCGAACTTCTGAAACAGGAGCTGGAAGACACCCATCAGATCCAGTGCACCTACTTCCTTGCTGATTTTTCCCATCTCAAGGAGATTCATGCAGCGGCTGAGATGCTGGTCCGGCTTCCTACGCCTATTGATGTCCTGATCCACAATGCCGGGGTGTACAACACGAAGCTGAAGTTCACTGACGATGCTATTGAGGAGGTGTTCCAGGTGAACTACCTCGCCTCCTTCATCATCACCTACCGTCTGATGGAGAAGCTGAAGGGCCAAGAGAAGGCGAGAATCATCTATGTGAATTCGGAGGGCCACCGATTCGCCCTCGCCGGATTGAAGCTTGATGACCTTCGTTGGCAGAAACAGCACTATACCGGCCTGAAGAGCTATGGATCTGCAAAGACGGCACAGCTGCTCTCCTTGTTTTCCTTTGCCAAGATTTTCGAAGGTAGTGCTGTCACGATCAATGCCATGCATCCTGGGGATGTGAAGACGAACATGGGGGAGAACAACGGAAAGCTCTACCGCTTTTTCAAGCACCATATGATCAACCCCAAATC
>RZYT01000527.1 GCA_009930195.1 Spirochaetia bacterium
GTGGGAAGCCACCACTGCATCAACTTCCATCTCAATGGCTCCACGATCCTGCAACGCCTTGGCATGCTCCTCATCGAGACGGCTCTTGATCAACTGCAACGCCTGCCGTTGCAACTCCACGTCACTGGACTCAACCCAACCAAACTTTTCCAACAAGGGGTCTACTTGGGAAACATCGCGGCGCAAGGTCAGGCTGATATACTTCTGGGTGTCGGCAATAGGTTCCATCAAGCCCCCGAAGGCTGAGATCTTCAGTATCAGATCCTCGGCTTTCCCATGGGTCAGCTCACCTAGGCGGAGATCAAGGTATTCACCCTTGTCCTCCTGGATGTAACGTCTCAGTTCCTCAAGCCCCATCAGGTGCTGGTTACTGTCTTTCTGTTTCTCTTTCAGGGAGAGCAAGCTGACATTCAGCGCGTCAATTTGCTGCTTGTACTGCTCCAGTTGTGGGGTCTCCACTTTCTTGACATCGAGCTTTTCGGTAGCCGGAATGGAGATATGCCCTTGCTTGAGCAGGGCTTCCACACGATGGCGAAGGTCCTCAAGCGCTGAGCGGTTGATGCTGCTTGGACGACTGGAGAGGCGTTCCATCTGCTGGGGGTCGAGTTTGTTGATGTGGACAAAATCCAGCACGCCCAGGGCGAGCAGTGCCCTCACCACAGCATCACTGGTTTGTTCAAGGACCACCGCTGTGAGTAATTTCATCGGTCTCGTAAACAAATTCATCCTATAACCCCCCTGATGTATGCTTCATCGTACCCGTAGTATTTGCCGTTGAGAATTGCTTTGATCATCGAACTCTCCTCCTTGTTGAGGAAGAAGTAGGACAAGGCAAGGGCAATGGTGAAAGGATCGGAACTCAGCATCTTGTGGTACAAGGCATGCCTTTTTTTCTCCAGATAGTCCTCAATCTTAAGATTTTCGAGGACGCTGGTCTCTTCAATATGAATACTGCCACGCTGGACCAGTTGCTGGTCCTGCTCAAGCCCACCCGCAAAGCGATTGATCAGTGCTACCGGATCGCGATCAGAAGCGGATGTCTGGATATACCGTTCAGTCTCCTTGCTCGTCGCCACCTTTCCCCAGGGAAGCACGAGGGACCGCAGGGCATCCCCTTCCATCTGGTGATACCACCCGTAACGGGCCAAGGTGAGAAGGTTTTTCAGATCAACTTCCACCGAGAATATGGTGGA
>RZYT01000141.1 GCA_009930195.1 Spirochaetia bacterium
GCTCTCTTCGGTGCACGGGAGTATGTATGAGAAAGGTGTTTGCCTGGTTGCTCATCCTGTGTCTCCTGATGCCTCTTCCGCTGGCAAGCGAGAGCTTACCGTCCTATACGCCCTATGAGATGGATGAGTTTCCGCTTTGGACGTACAAGATCCGACGAGCCGAGACGCTCTTCTTCGGTTCTTTGGTGATCACCTTGCCGGTCTCAGCACTGCTCTATCGCCTTGCTCTCTCCACCGACCTGCTTCCCGCCGAGGATGATCAGCTTTCACAGCTGCTTGTTCAGGCCTCCATTGCGGCATCGCTCTCCCTGGGCATCAGCGTTGCCGACTATGTCATCGGTGAGATGGGAGGCAATTGATGGGAGTGAAAGACGGGCGCATCGAACTGGTTGTCAGTGGGGTGGGGGACGAGAAAAAACGCCTTGATGCGTATGTGGGCCAAGCAACAACCAGTATTTCCCGTTCCACCCTCAGTGATGAGCGTACCTGCATCCTGCTCAATGGCAAGAGCGCGAAGAAAAGCAAACCTGTCCGTGATGGGGACGTCATTGTGGTGACGTATGCAGAAACCTTCTTTGAAGGTCTGAAGCCCCAGCAGATTGAACTGGATGTCCTGTACGAGGATGCAGATCTTTTGGTCATCAACAAGAAGCAGGGTATGGTGGTGCACCCAGGGGCTGGCAATACCGAAGATACGGTGGTCAATGCCCTTCTTTACCGGTATGGTGAGAACTTTGCCGATGAGCTGAATGGATCCGATGATGATGAGGAACCAGAACCAGAGGAATCAGCTTTGCGTCCGGGTATTGTGCATCGCCTGGACAAGGATACCAGCGGGGTGTTGGTGATTGCCCGCAACAGAGCTGCGCATCGGCATCTCAGTGACCAGTTCAAGGAGAGAACCACAAGGAAAGTCTACATTGCGGTTGCAAAAGGTCGGTTTTCCCAGCCCAAAGGCGTGATAGAGGCACATCTCAAGCGGGACAGTGCTGACCGCAAGCGATTCACCACCTGCGGCGATGAGGAGGGACGGACGGCAAAGACCGAGTACCAGGTGCTTCGCCAATACACCTCATGTGCACTGCTCAGGATAGTCCTGCATACCGGGCGCACCCATCAGATCAGGGTGCATCTGAAATCCATCGCCCATCCCTTGGTGGGGGATCCGATCTATGGCAAGGAGGATGGGCAGACGCTCATGCTCCACGCCCTCGAACTTGAGGTGGAAAGCCCCTCCACCGGCAAGCGGATCAGGTGCAAGGCACCGCTACCCAGTCGGTTTTCCACCTATTTGCGAGCTACTCCTCGTCCCTCCAGTGCTCCCGTTCGGTCTCGATAGTACCGAGTTGCAGAAGGTCATGGTTGAACATGCGCTCTATGCGCAGCTTGCTCGCCGTTCCATGACCGGGAAACAGAAGGATATTCTCGTCCAGGCTCATCAGCCCCTGGCTTATGGAATTCAGCAGCAAGGCTTGTTCACGGTAGCCTGGCGTTGAACCGATCCTCCCGCACAGCAGGGTATCACCGGTAAACAGTGCGTGATCGATTTTATAGACCATACTATCCAGGCTGTGTCCCGGCACATGGATCACCTCAACCGACAGATTGCAGATATCCAGAATCTCCTTGTCTTCCAGACTTTCATAGGCGAACTCATAGGCGCTGAAGGACGAGGCATGTACGGTGATGTCATAAATCTTTCTCAGCGTCCCCAAGCCTTCAATGTGGGCAGTGTGACGGTGGGTGAGCAAGACATGCTTGAGCTTGTAGTGGTTGGATTCTATGAGGTGGATGAGCTCCAGATCCACATGGCCCGGGTCAATGAGCAGGGCCTCGGAGCCGTGTTTCGGTGCCACCAGATAGGTGTTGCAAAACCCTACGACGCTGAAGTGCTGGTAGATGTTCAATGGCGGGCCTCCTCGTAGTTTGAGTAGCGGAAGGAGACCCTGCGTTGGTCGGTAAAGACAAAATCAGCTTTCTTGAGATTGCAGTCCTCAAAATCCGTATCCCTGAGAAAACTGGAGTTGAAGGTGGAGAAATAGAGATCACAGTCGCTGAAGTTGCAACGGTACGTATCGATGCCGCAGAAGTTCGTATGGATGATGACCGATCCGGAAAAGTCGCAATCGATCATCTTGCTTCCTGAGAAAACGCTGTAACGACAGAGGATATTGTTGAACTTGCAATTCTCAAAGAGACAGAAATCGAAAAAGGTATTGAGCAGCGTCACATGGGAAAAGTCGATGTTCCTGAAGGTACACCAGGCCATATTGGAGGCTACGATGGACTTTTTGGGCAGTACAAGATGTTCCAGTTCGCAGCCGGTAAGGGAGAAGTCGACCATATCACGGTCACTGAGCAACAGTTCGATCCAGTTTTGTTTCAGGCGTTCTTGGTCACTGCTGTGCCTGAAGCAATACGGGCCGTCTTCGCAGACATAGGTGTGGCAGCCTGCATGGCTGCACGTTTTGAAATTGAACATAGCATAACAGTATCAAAGAACCTCAGGTTGTCAAGAGAACGTTTTGTGGATACAGTAACGCTATGGAACAATTCAAGGGCAGGATACTCAGGGGTATCAACAATATTTACACGGTTGAGGCAGAGGGAAAAACGCTGCTGTGCCGTATCAAGGGCAAACAGTTGTCGGTCAGTGAGGAGGAGTACAACCCCCTTGCTGTGGGTGACTGGGTGCTTGTGGTCCCCACCAATGAGAAGGAAGGCCTCATCACTGAGCGCCTGCCCCGTGCAAACTGTTTCCAACGTTGGAATGTCAAGGGTTCCACGAACCAGACAGTGGTTGCGAACATGGACATGATCGTCTGCGTAACCAGTGCCGACACTCCACCCTTCAGACCGCGTTTCATCGATCGTGTCATCGCCTGCAGCCAGGCTGTCGAAGTCATGATTGTCATGAACAAGAGCGATATTCTGCTTACCGAAGATGAGTATGAGCGCTTCGTCCTCTACAAGAAGCTCGGCTACCGCATCCTGGGAGTCAGCGCACTCAACGGAGAGAATATCGAGGAACTCAAGGAAGCGATTGCAGGCAAGCTTGTTGCCTTCGTCGGACAGAGCGGAGTAGGGAAGTCCACCCTGATCAACCGTATTCTTGGCAGCGAACAGCGAACAGCCGAGGTATGCGAAAAGTACAATCGGGGAAGGCATACCACCAATCACGCGTTGTTGCTCACCTATGGACCCTTCCGTATCGTGGACACCCCGGGAGTCAGGGAGATCATGGTGCCCCATACCGATCCTCACCGCTTGCTCTCTGCGTTCCCGGAGTTTGAAGCGTATGCCTCCGGTTGCGCCTATGAAGGGTGCCTGCATCAGGATGAGCCCGATTGCAAGGTGAAAGAGGCTGTGGAAGAGGGCTTGATCCACTACGACCGCTATGAGAGTTACCTGAGGATGCTTGCTTCCCTTGATGAGAAACAACCTGCATGGGTCGGCAAGCATGATCGTTCGAAATCCTGGCAAACCAGAATGGATACCGATGCATCACAAGAGTATTGAGGACCTTGCTTTTCAGCAGGTCCTGTCACAGATACAAGCAATGGCCCTCTCCGAAGAGGGACGTACGGAACTGCCCAAACTTCCGTTTCTCTATGACAAGGAAAGCCTGGGAAAGAGGCAGACGCAACTGGCGTCGCTTCTCAGGCTCAGGTCGCTCCAGCCGAATACCAGTCTCTCTTCGTTCCCTTCAGTGGCAGAGCAGGTGAAGCACCTCTCTGATCCCAGGTTCAGCCTAGAGGGAAGTGAGCTGTATGATCTTGGATGGTACATCCGTTCTTCACATCAGCTGCATCAGTTCTGCCACAGTGCTCTCGACGACGGAACCACGTTTGCGGTCCTTCACCCACTGATGGGGGAGAGCTTTTCCCAAGAACTGCTCACCCTTGCCCAGGCGATTGAGGATACCCTCGATGCCTCCGGCCAGGTGAAAGAGTCCCATCCGGCCCTTCGCACCTTGCGAAAGCAGGTTGAAGCCGCCAAGCAGGAGCGCTCGCGCTACTGCAACCAATTCATCCAGCGCAACAAGGAAGCTGTCCAGTCGGACCAGGAAGCCTTGCGTGACGGCAGGCTTGTCATCCCTGTGCGCAGTGACCGGCGTGCAGCCGTGCAAGGGTTCATCACCAGCACTTCCTCAAGCGGAAGTACCGTCTTCATGGAACCGTATGCCCTGGTGGAGATGAACAACTCGGTGGTCATGGCCCAGAATCAGATCCTCATTGAAATTGCCAAGATTCTCGCCGAGCTGAACGCAAAGGCGGGGATGTGCCGTCTTGAGCTCATTGATTTGCTTGCGAAAGTCGGAAGAACCGATGCGTTGCTCTCCATTGCCCGGTGGACGGAGAACTATGATGCCCATGCCACCGATTTGTCATGCGACCAGGTGAATCTGCTGGAAGCAAGGCACCCGCTTCTGGGTAAAAAGGCTGTTCCAATCAGCATAAAGCTGGATGAGGTGATCAAGGCCGTGGTCATCTCCGGTCCGAATGCCGGAGGCAAGACGGTTACCATCAAGACGGTGGGATTGTTTGCCTTGCTCAACCAGTTCTGCGGCTATCTTCCTGCAAAGGAGGGGAGCAGTCTCCCTCTCTTCGACAATGTGTTCACCGATATCGGTGACGAGCAGTCCATTGAGGCTGCGCTTTCCACCTTCAGCGGGCATATGAAACAGGTTGGCATGATCCTGCGCAGCATCTCTTCCCGCTCCCTGGTCATCCTTGACGAGTTGGGCAGCGGCACCGATCCTGTGGAGGGCTCTGCGATCGCTCGCTCAACCCTTGAGTACTGCCTCCAGCATGCGGCGCTTACCCTGGTAACCAGTCATCATGGTGTGCTCAAGCAGTTTGCCTATGCAAAGCAAGAGGTGATCAACGCTTCCATGGAGTTCAACGAGCACTCCCATCTTCCCACCTTCCGTGTCATCCAGGGTTTGCCCGGGGAGAGCCATGCCCTCGATACCGCAAGACTGATGCTGCTTCCGGATGAGGTGCTTGCCAAGGCCGAACAGTATCTGGGTAGTGAGGCGGTGCAGATCGGCTCCATCATCAAGGATCTTGAGGCTAAGCGACGGGAACTTGAACGGGAAGAACGCGAAATGCACCAGCGTTTTCTCGCCCTTCAGCGTGAAGTGAAAGAAATCCAGCTGAAAGAACTGAGGATCAAGCAACGGGAAACACAGCTCAAGCAGGAACAAACCACCTCCCTGAACCGTTTCCTTTTGGAAAAACGCAAGGAGCTTGAGAATTTGGTCAGCGATCTCAAGCAGGGGGAGCTTACCAAGACCAAGACCAAAAGTGTGAAGACCTTTGTCCAGACCATTGAGGAGAAGGTCAAGCTGAGCGAGCAAGAGCTGGGGGAAGCCGAAGAAGCGTTGGAAGAAGATACAAGCGGTGAGGATGTTGTGCTCAGCGAAGGCATGGATGTACTGTGCGGTACGGCAAAACGCGAAGGCAAAATCCTCAAGGATCTGGGAAAGGGACGCTTTCTGGTTGCCTTGGGCAGTATGCGCATGACACTGAAAGCTTCCCAGCTCTCGGTGCCGAAACGGCAGGAAACAGCGGTTTCGGTGATGTTCCAATCCTCGGCAGCCGAGCCGAAACTGACATTGGATGTACGGGGAATGACCTTGGAACAGGCTTTGGCCGCCTTGGATACCCAGCTTGAGAGTGCCCTGGTGCATGGGATGACCACCTTTTCCATCATCCATGGCTATGGGGATGGCATTCTGAGCAAAGGAATCGGTGAGTATCTTCGCTCACAGCGATCGGTCAAGGACCATCGGTTCGCCCTGCCCGAGGACGGTGGCATGGGCAAAACATACGTGATGCTTTAGGTTTTTTCCAGCCCTTCTTTACAGAGGGGCTTTTTAGTG
>RZYT01000528.1 GCA_009930195.1 Spirochaetia bacterium
TGGCTACCAACATCAGGAAGGACGGGAAAGTCCCCTATCGTTGCTCTGGAGTCCGAGACTACCATGGGGCATCTAAGTGCAAGTGGTTGAAGAAGGCGGGGACACGGTTGAAGTATTGCGATGCACCAGGCAGGACTAGGTGGTGTCCTCTCTTCGAGGACTGCCGTGACTATGAGCCAGCGACAGGTGAGGACGGTGATTAAGACTATGGACCGGAGCAAGCTAGTATGTCCACACTGTGGACACGTGCATGATGCACACGAAGGCTTAGGGATCAGAGGACAGGCTGAGTGCTTGAACTGCTCGTCTGTGTTCTGGTTCAAGCTAGGGACGTTAGGATGGAGTACTTGGAAGGAGGAGTTTTGAGATGAGTTATGCACTGATTTGCACGAAAGTGATCCTGGAGGATGAGGATATAGGGAAACTCAGACGGGTAGGCAAGAGCATCACGAGCCAATTCGGGGTGGAAGAAGGTCTGGATATCGTCGATAAGTCTTCTGGTAAGGTGGTACTTAGATGGGAATTGGGCATGGGATGGCTTAAACCAGAGGTTATTGAGGTAGAAGGCGGTGAGGAGGAATGAGCCATACACCGGGACCGTGGGATATCTACGGATCAGAGATCGTTCAAGGCCCCTTGGGATGGGATGAGGATGGATCCTTTGTTGGTGAGAAACCGGTTTCCTCGATAGCTAGCGTGTGGAAGTACCCCCCTAAGAGAGAGAGTCCGAGAAAAGGTGTCCTTAGCAAAGAGGAGAAGAAGGCAGCTAGCAAAGACATATCTCTTGGTGTGGAAGCCCAGAAGGCTAACCTCTTCCTTGTCGCCGCCGCTCCCGATATGCTAGCGATGCTGGAAGAGCTACAGGAATGTGCCTACTATTGGAGCGAGTATGACGTGCCGTTAGGGATCAAGGATAGGTTGGATGAGACGATTAGGAAGGCTAGGGGAGAAGACTAGCAATCTCACCCATCAGATGCTATGATGATGTTAGGCCGGACCATTTTCGTGACGCCAAGCAAATGGTCCGGTCAATATAAGAGCAAAGAGGAGATGGGATTATGGACGATCAACACCTTAAAGACTTCAAGGCCTTCTACGCTAAGCTCCAACGTGGGCTTGATCGTAGGCACAAGGAAAAACCATTGCACGGTGAGCATACACGCAGGATCTCTGTGCGTATTCCCGATGAT
>RZYT01000529.1 GCA_009930195.1 Spirochaetia bacterium
GCCATCAACGTAGGGCTTGACGACCTGCAGAGCTGGGCAGTGAATTTTGAGGACAAGGATCGCAAGATCATCGTCTACTGTGCCAGCGGTGCCCGCTCCAGCTACGGAATGCGTATTCTGCGCCAGCTCGGATTCACCGATGTGGAGAACGGTGGTGGACTGCACCAGATGATGGCAAGACAGCGCTGATCAGACACTATTCTCATTCGTCATACCAAGACCGGACACCACAGTGTGTCCGGTTTTCTGTTGGGATGTTGGCAGCAAGATGCGATTTTGGAAAAAATTTGTCCATGGGAGCATTCCTCAAACGATTAGTGAGGTATGGCTAAGGAAAGCTTGGCAAAAAGTATCCGGTCTGCAGAATGTGAGGAGGTCTTTGGCTCTATTAGACAGTATTTTTAGTTTGTCTATGGGAGTGAAAGAATTGACATATGACGCAGATGGGCTGAAGCTTTTTGTATGAAGACAACACTTAAGGCAAAAATGGCAATTCTGGTACTAGGATGCATCATTCTCTCTTCTGGATGTATGTCAACATTGGAAATGCTTGATGAAATATTTCTGGAAACAGAACAAGTCGCCTCAAGCAAAACTGGCTATGCAATTGGTACATATGACACAACGTATGGCATGATGGAGCTCTTCCAGAATGGCAGCATGATCAGCGGTACGTACACAGGTCACACAGGAACGGGCACGGTGGAAGGGTTGCTCGAGGGCAATACGGTTCGGGGAACCTGGAAGGATGAATCAGCAGCAGGGCGCATCACCTTCGTGTTTACCCCTGGCATGCAAACCTTCTCCGGGTATTGGTCCTATGGGGGGGTGGAACCACGGCAAGGGCTTGGTTCCGGGGAAGGTGGCGCTTGGGAAGGGACACGGACCGGAACACCTGCCAAGCAGTCACAGGCGATTGCACAACCTGTCCAATCCTCCCAGACTCCCCGCCTTCTCGGCTCCTATGATACGACCTACGGCAAGATGGAGCTCTCCCAGAGCGGCAACAGGATCAGCGGCACCTATACAGGCCATACCGGCAGCGGGACGGTGGAAGGCGTATTGGATGGCTCTACACTCCGTGGAACCTGGAAGGATGAATCCGGGAATGGTAGGATAGCATTTGTCTTTGCCCCGGATATGAATACGTTTTCCGGCTACTGGTCGTATGATGACATCGAGCCGAA
>RZYT01000530.1 GCA_009930195.1 Spirochaetia bacterium
CCGCGAAGCAGTCACCGGGTCAGTATCCTCCATGCAGGGGGATGTGCTGAGGGATATCCCGACCGGTAACGTGACCACAGCCCTCCAGGGACGTCTGCCAGGTGTACAGATGCAACAAAGCAGCTCCAAACCGGGAGCCGACATGCAGATTCGTATTCGCGGTACCCGTTCGCTGAATGCCGACAATGACCCGCTGGTGGTGCTCGATGGTATTCCCTTTGCGGGCACGCTGGCTGACATCAACCCCAACGACATCAAGAGCATTGATATCCTGAAGGATGCCTCCTCAACCGCTATCTATGGCTCGAGAGGTGCCAACGGTGTGATCATGATCACCACCTTCAAGGGGATGTCCGGTCAAAAAGCCAGGGTAAGCTACAATGGCTATTACGGCACCAAAACCCTGTTCAACCGTTATCCCATGATGAGTGGTGATGAACTGTATGAGTTGCGTCATGTTGCAGGCATCTACAGGGAAGACCTAGGTGGCGGCAACAGTCGTCCCACCATGGGCTCCGATGAAGTTGAGGGTGTCAACACCGACTGGCAGGATCTGATGTTTGAATCAGGAATGGTGATGAGCCATGACATTGGCGTTTCCGGCGGTACTTCCGGTGGCAGTTACACCTTCGGTGCCGGTTACTATAAGGATCAGTCGCTGATGCCGGGACAGCAGTACGACCGCATCAACCTGCGTGCAAACATTGATCAGAGCATCGGGAAATATTTCCGCTTCGGACTCACCACCAACAACAACTACAACGTGACCACAGGATCGAACCTAGGGATGTACAACGTGCTTGCTACATCACCACTGATCGACCCGTACGCTGAAGATGGCACAGTGAAGCCAATCATTCACTCCATCGCCGACAACTACTGGACCTTTACCCGTGACAGGATTATGGATCTGGGTGAGAGCTATGCAGACAATCGCAAGGGATACGGTTCCTACAACTCTCTCTATGGGGAGGTGAAAATACCCGGAATCGAAGGACTGAGCTACCGCATCAACCTGGGTCTCAACCTGAGGGGATTCAACAGGGGGCAGTACCAGGGCATGGGTGTGTTTAGCGACACCCCAACAGCTGCATCGACCGGCTCACTCGAGAAATCGCTCACCTACCAGTGGGTGGTGGAAAATGTGGTAACCTACGACAAAAGTTTCGACAAGCACCACATCAA
>RZYT01000142.1 GCA_009930195.1 Spirochaetia bacterium
CTGAACGCCGCCGAAGAAATATCTGGGAGCACCTTCAAAGGCATTGAGCAGAAGGGATGCCGGCATGGGGTCGAGCGGTTTGCCGATGATTGGGGACTGAGGATAGCCTTTGGAGGCAACCACCAGGGCAACTGTTGACTTATTGGATACTTCCAAGGTCAAGGAGGAGAGGGTATCTGCCTTCATGGCGTTGAGGATGTCAACGATGTCTGTTTTGATGAGGGGTACGAATGCTTGTGCTGCAGGGTCATTGAACCGCACGTGGTAGTCCACCAAGATTGGCCCTGTTTTGGTAATGATGACGCTGATGGTAAGTACGCCCTTGTAGGCCATGCGCTCAGCTTTCAGGCCGAACAGGGTTGGTTCGATGATGGTATCGATCAAGGCCTGTTTCACATCCTGCTGGAGGGGAACCGGGCAAATGGAGCCCATGCCTCCGGTGGGAAGGCCTCCTTCCTCAGCCTTCATGTAGTCACTGGAGGTGGGAAGCATCAGATAGCCCTTGTTGTCCAAGAAGAGCGTAACGGTGATAGGAAGCCCTGCAAGGTGCTCCTCAAGGATGATCGGGCCGGTAGCCAGAAGTCCACGGGAGAAGTCCATCAGGGTATCATAATCGGAGGAGTCCACCATGACCCGGCTTGGGGCTATGGCGTTGCTCTTGACGACAAAGCGCTCTTTCTCGTGCCTCTTGAGGTAGTCGGAAAGAGTCTCCTCATCTTCGAACAATGCATGTGTCGGAGTGGGGATGTTGTGCCGATCGGAGAACATGCGGGAAAAGTTCCTGTCACCTTCCAGCTTCAGCGTCTTGTTCGGTGCCCCGAAGGTATCGATGCCCCGCTCATTGAGGTAGTCGATCACACCGGTGAACAGCGGCGCCTCAGTACCGACAAAGACAAAGTCAATGGCATGCTCGCAACAGGCTTCGTGGACCTGTTTCGGGTCAGAGGGATCGATGGCAAGATTGATGGCAATGGATTGGGTGCCGACGTTGCCAGGGGCAACAAACAGGCCATCGATCAGACGACTCTGGGAGAACCACCATGCAATGGCATGATCCTTCGCTCCGGAACCTAATACTAGTACTCTCATTGCACTTCCTTCCCGATCAGATTACTCCTGTAAACGTACCATTTTACCGCTTCACAGGTCAACAAGTCCTCTGAGGGCAACATGGTAATGCTCTGCCTTGGTGGCTTGCACCACCGCTTGCTTGATCGAGGATGTATTGGGCACTCCCTTGAGGTATGAACAGGTATGTTTACGCATGAGCGTACAGGCCGTTTTCTCCCCGAAGGCTTCAATCATGAGATCCAGATGCCGCAAAATTGCCTCGTGGCGCATGGCAATGGTTGTCTGGGGTACTTCTTCATCCTTGAGGATTGCTTTCGCCTGAGAGAAGATGAAGGGGTTTCCTATGGCTCCCCGCGCAAACATCACCCCATCGATCCCGGTTTGGGCAAGCATGCGTTTAGCATCCTCAGCCCTGAAGAGATCTCCTGAGCCGAAGACCGGCACTTGGTAGTGATGGTCAATGCAAAACTGCTTGAGCTCCGTTAGCTTTGACCAATCTGCAAACGGTGCATACCCTTTGCTTCTGGTTCTCGCATGGAGGGTGAGCATGCTGGCTCCCCCATCCAGTGCGGCTTGGGCGAATGTCAGGAAATTTTCGCTGTTTTCATCCCAGCCTGTGCGGAATTTGACCGAGACCGGAATGTCGGTGGTATCGGTGATGATACGAACCACCTCGGTGATCAGCGACGGGTTCTTCATCATCGCCGACCCAGCCCCTGTTTTTGTTACCTTGGGAACCGGACAGCCGCAGTTGATGTCAATGACGTCACAGTGATAGGGCTTCAGCTGATCGAGTGCTTCTTTCAGCGAATCGGTACTTCCCATGAAGAGTTGGATGGCATATTGCTTCTCATTTGGGGCACGGTCCATCAGGCAGAGGGTTTTCTCACCTTCTCGTGCAAGCCCTTCGGCACTGACCATTTCGGTATAGCTGAAATCGGCGCCATGCTCGATGCAAAGAGTCCTGAAAGGGATGTCGGTATACCCTGCCAAGGGTGCAAGAAACACATTCCCTGGTACGGTGACAGGGCCGATCTGTACTGAGTGATGGAGGTTCTGTTCGTTCATAGGTCCTTTGGCAAGGCAAACGCCTTGAGGCTGTTAGCATAAAGGCTTTCGGTAAGCTCTTCAAGTGATGTCTGCCGCAGCTCCGCAAGGACCTTGACCGTCTCGATGAGGTACTGGATCTTATTGCGTTCTCCCTTATAAGGATAAGGAGTCATGAAGGGGGCCTCGCTCTCCACCACCATGCGGTCGGGGGGCAGGCGCATTGCCACTTCATGCAGGGCCTTGCTGTTGCGGAAGGTCAGATTGCCTGCAAAAGAGAAGGTGAGCGGCAGGTCAAGTGCCTGTCTTGCAAACTCCCAGTCCTCCCCGAAGCAGTGCAGGATGCCCCCTTTCGGGGGAAGCTTCTGTGCAAGGATCGGCAAAAGATCCTCACCGGCATTGCGGTTGTGGATGATGACCGGAAGGTCCAGATGCCGTGCAATCTCCAGATGCTTGAGCATCAGCTCAATCTGCAGCATCTTGTCCCCTCCGAACATGTGGAAGTAGTCCAGGCCTGTCTCCCCGATTGCCACAACCCCCCGTTTCTGGGCATGGGCGATGACCCGATCCTCCCAATCCTTGCCCGGATTGGCGACCTCGGTCGGACTGACCCCAACGGCATGGAACACAGAGTCGGAACTCTCCAGATTTGCATAGGTGCGTTCAAAGTCGGCCAGACTGTTGCAGATGCTTACCACATGCCTGACTGACTTGACTTTCGCCATCTGGACGGCAAGCAGTTGCTCCATCTTGTCGTCTTGCAGAAGCCCTATGTGGGCGTGCGTATCAAACAGTTGCATACCGACTCCTTGAGAAGAATCTCACATGTTGGAAGATGTGTACAAACTATACCATGGGTTATAGTGGCCGTCAACGTGGTAACTCGAATACTGTCAATTACTTATATCAATCGAATGATGGTTTGACAAATTCATGGGCACGTGGTAGCTTTACAACGTTACTGCCATTTTGGCAAAGGATTTGCATGAAGAAAGAACGAATGCGTGCCGTCGATGCTCCGGTTCAGCGAAACCGACCATCCACCGGCTATATATATTTGGTGAAAAACCCCTCTTCCAACGAAACCAGTATCTGTGCATGGGATTCTGTTCTCTACCCCGGCACAAGTGTGGTTGCACCGACCCGCTATGGTCTTGACCTGGGTATCATCGTCTCCAGTGCCGATCGCCTGGGAGGTGAGTATACCCCAGGTTGCGACCAGTGCCGGGGTGCCTGCCTGCACGGTGAGTGTGCGGACAAGAACGAAGAGGATGGGCAAGAGATGCCCGTTGATGCGGAGATTGAGCTGCTCTACCAGGCGGATCCGGATGAAGACCCCTGCGATACGTGTGAGGGGTGCAATCCGCATCCCGAACCACAGGAGGTATCTCTTTCTGGGGATATCATCTGGATTGAACGGTTGGCCACTCCTTCGGACTTGACGCGGTACCAGGAGCTGGTGGCGAAAGAGGATGAGGCGATGCGCATCTGTCGTGAGAAAATTGCGCATCACAAGCTGGATATGAAACTGGTTACCGCCCATTTCTTGCTTGGTGAGCCGAAAATCATTTTCTTTTTCACTGCTGATGTCCGCGTAGACTTCCGTGAGCTGGTCAAGGACCTTGTTTCGGTCTTCAGGATTCGCATCGAACTGCGGCAGATCGGGGTGCGCGATGAGAGCAGGGTTCTTGGAGGCCTTGCCGTGTGTGGCCGGGATTTTTGTTGCCATAGTGTCACGGACAAGCTGAATCCGGTTTCCATCAAGATGGCCAAGGAGCAGAATCTGTCGCTGAACTCCATGAAGATAAGCGGACCCTGCGGGAGGTTGCTCTGCTGCCTTTCCTATGAGTTTGATTTCTATGTGGAGGAAAAACGCCATTATCCACCGGAAGGAAGCAAATTGAAGGTGGGCTTTGACTTGATGAAAGTTACGGAAGTCAACATACTTTCAAAGAAGATTTCCTTGAGCGGCAGCGAAGGAAGGATGTTGGGCATCCCCCAAACTGCTGTGTTCTACAACGAGGAAACCAGTCGTTGGGAGATTACGAAGGAGTATGCGGACGAATTTTTGTCCAACTGAAGTAAAGCATTGTATTGACCGATTTTAGAGACTGTGATATGTTTTTACACCGTCGGCCCTGTGTTGCCGACATCATCTTTGATAAATGAACTACGTATTCAAGGTAATATGTTTGGAGGTATTACGTGATTAACAGGTCTGCTGAGAAAAGAGAGCGACAGAACAGCGTTCGGAGAATGAGGAACCGTGCCGCAAAGAGCACCATGCGCACCGCAATTAAGAAATTTGACGCCGCTGTGGTCGCCAATGACAAGGATACTGCCGCTTCCGCTCTTGCACTGAGCCTCAAGTTGCTTGATTCAACTGCAAGCAAGGGTATCATCCATAAGAATACTGCCAGCCGAAAGAAATCCAGATTGGCAGCACGCTTCAACAAGCTGAACGAACAGGCTGCAGTACAGGCCTGATTTCAACTCGTTGGATTGAGAACCGATGGTGATATCGGTGTATAGCGCATGCACGAATATTGTGTTGAAGGAGTAACCATGGCAGGACCAAAGTTGACAAAAGCAGCCATAATCGAGAGTCTTCATGAGAAGCATGGACTGAATAGGGCCGATATCCACAAGATCATTGATGAGTTCTTTGAAGAAGTGAAGGAAGGCCTCAAGAATGATCAGGTCATTGAACTCCGCGGATTTGGTACGTTTGAGGTACGCACCCGCAAAGGCAGGGAGAAAGCTCGCAACCCCAAGACTGGCGCCATTGTCGCCGTTGAGACTCATGGGGTCGCAATCTTCCGTCCTGGCAAGGAGCTCAAGGACTACGTGTGGGACCTACGTGACAACAAACCGGTAAACGACTGAATTATCACGCCTCTGAAGTAGGAGATACTCTCTTGGTTGATTTGCACGCACGACGGAGCCTCAGAACGGTTTGTTCTGAGGTTCTTGTATTGGTAGTATCGGCATTCGTCCATTCCATTGCCTTTCCTGGCCTTGTCTCGGCCCATGGTGTGGGATTCATTGCCTTCGTTTCCCTGATTCCTGTTTTCCTGGTAATCAGGAATACGACATGGAAGCTGACGCCTGTCTATGGCTTCTTGTACGGCTTCATGTTCTACCTGTTCTTCAACTACTGGCTCAAGACATTTCACCCATTGGCCATCCTCATCGTGCCCATCATCAAGGGAGGGGAGATGCTTATGCTCTTCCCCGTCCTGAAGGCAGCGCAAAAACTGTTCAGGAAGTATGGGTATCTTGTTGAGTCCTTGGTGTATGTCGCCTACTCCTATCTCAGTCAGGATTGGTTTGCCGGCTATCCATACGGTACCCTTGGGTCTGCTCTCTATCAGTATCTTCCACTTATCCAAAGTTCCGAGATTTTCGGCATCTGGGGTGTGAACCTGCTCATGGTCCTGCCCCAAACCTTCCTTGCCTATCATGGGCATGCATACCTGAAAGATCGGTCCGTATCGTTCCTCTCTACTGTCCGTTCCCATCGTCTGGTGGTCATCGCCTATCTCCTTATGTTTGTTGCAAACCTTATTTTCGGATTATTCAGCATCTCCTATTGGAGAGGACAAGAACCGGAAAAAACTTGGCGTGTCGCCACCATCCAGCATAGTGCCGATACATGGAAGGGCGGGTATGCCACGTATAAGAACAACTTCAACAATCTGCGCAAGATGAGCCTTGAGGTGCTTGGTTC
>RZYT01000531.1 GCA_009930195.1 Spirochaetia bacterium
ATAGTTGTCCAGAGCGATGCCGATGAGACGGGAACCCCGGGAAGTCTCTTCCTCCACCTTGGCTGTCACAAAGGTGCCGAGTCTCCCGTCACGGTACTCAAGAAGCCCCTCACCCACCAGTTGGCTCACCGCACGGCGAACCGTGACCCGGCTCACCGAGAAGAGGGTTGCCAGTTGCCGCTCAGCAAGAATCTGCTCACCCGGTTTCCAGAACCCTTCCCGGATCCTTGCGAGGATCTCCTGATAGACTGTCTCGGACTTTGACTGCTCGTTCATCATTGCCCTAGTGTACGAACCTTTATCCGATATGTCTGTACCTCAAAGGGTCTGAAGCGAAGTTTTTTCTCCTGATCAATCGGTTCTTCGAGCATATTGGTCAGCATGAGCGTCTGCTCATCCAAGCGTGGGCTGAAGGAGAGCGCAGCCACCCCGCCGACGCCAAGCCACTCACGGACGCGGATGACCAGCTCCTGCCCATCCTCGCTGACTTTCACTGTCTCTACAGCAAACTGCTTTTGCGCTACCCGTACCAACGGTTCGAACGGCTCCTTCACAGGCAGAGGAGGATTGTTCAGCTCACAGGCTTGCTCATACACACCGAGCAGGTCGTCAGCAAGCAACAGCGAGTACGTGAAGTGATGAACCCCCAGATCAGATGCAGGATCGGGAGCGGCAGGAGAGCGCAAGAGGGAGACCGAAAGCTCACCCTGATGGGCGCCATATCCATACTTGCTGTCAGTTGCAAGTGCAACAAGCAAGCATGGATCCTGCAGGGCCGCGAACTTGTGCGCAGGAACCTCAAACATGGCCCGCTCGAGGGTGGTGTTCGTATGCGTGGAACGTCTGATGTACCCAAAGGGGACATCGTAGAGGGCATGATCACTCTGGAGGGTGGTCGGGAACTCGGAGCGCAGCAAGGTATGGCGCTCTTTCCAGTCAACCTCAGTCTCGAAATCGATGCGACGAAGCTTCTTGTGGATGATCATGGTCTGTCTCAAGACCGAACCCACCCCTACCGTTGCCTCATAGCTGATACGATACTGATGCTCATCCTCAACACGTCCGGACTCCCCCATGCCGGTCAGACGCACTTGCTTCTCAAGGCTGTCACTCTCAATGTCCCAGGCATCCCAGAACACCGGATAGTCCTCCCCGAGGGTGAGGGTGTTCAGACTCCTGGCC
>RZYT01000532.1 GCA_009930195.1 Spirochaetia bacterium
ATGGTACACGTCAAACCAAACCCATGGTTGTTTATGGCTAGCTAATATGGGAATCTCATGATTGCAAATGAGGAGATTCCAAAGATGAACACCTACACAAAAGAGCAAAAGCTTGAGCATCTGAGGCTTTTAAGAGCAAGCGGCAACAATTGCAATGAGTATTGCAGGGAGACGGGCCTCCCGCGGAGCACCATGCATGCTTGGGTCCATGCATTCAATGAGCAGGGCGTTGGAATCGAACCATCCATGGTGAAATTGCCTGCCAGGCCCGCTCCCCCCAAATCTGTTGCACCTGAGATCACCCCCAAACCAACATCGACCATCACCCTGAGCATAGGGCCCTGGTCTGCAACGATCACAAGCGGCGCTAGCCGCAGCGACCTAGAGGTTTTGGTCTCGGTCCTGGGAGGTGCCTGTCATGCAAATTGATGTGAAGGACATCTACATACGTCCCGGCTACACTTCGATGAGAAAGGGAATCAACGGTTTGGTCGACACTGTTCTGGGAGGCATGGACAAGGATCCCCTTGGAGGGGACCTGTTCGTATTCTGCGGCAGGAACCGTCACAGCCTGAAGATGCTCTATTGGTCAGGCGACTCGTTCTGGCTTCTGCAAAAGAGGAATCTGCGCATGACCTTCGCGTGGCCGAACTCTGCACTTGAGGTGCTCAACATATCGGAGAATGAGCTTTCCATGCTGCTCGAGGGCATAGACTGTTGGCGTTCAAACCCTGTCCTGGATGCTGCAAAAAGAGTTAAATAGTTCGTTTAATTTCTTGTAATGTATGTACTAATATGCTCTTTTCCTATATAATTCAGGGTATGAAAGAGCATGATTTAACACGCCAAATGGCACAGGAACTGGCAGAGCTGAAGGCTGAGAATGCCCTTCTGCGCGAGGCCTTGGATCGTAGCAACCAACAGGTCATGGACCTCAGCGCAAGGCTGGGTATCCTTGACCACAGGACGGTAACCAATGCCCGCAGGAAGTTCGTGACCAACAGCGAGCGCATGCCCAAAGTCGCCGACGCCATCAAAGAAAGCGAAGAGCCCATCGTCGAGGACACCCTCCTCAATGAGGCCGAAACGACTTCGGCTCCTACCGACAGCACTGCATCAGAACCCTATGAGGATGATGAGGAGCCACGCAAGAAAGGGTGCGGGCGCACAGCCCTGCACCC
>RZYT01000533.1 GCA_009930195.1 Spirochaetia bacterium
TACAGACAGGCATCACTCTTGGAGTGTCCGCAACAGCGATAGGTCTTCACTTCCAGGAAGAAGGGCCGACCGGTGGACCGTATGGAGTCGACGGCCTCGCTGCAGGCACGATACACCGCCTCCACATCATTGCCGTCCACCGTCGCGTGCTTGATGCGATATCCGTCGGCACGATCTGCAATGGAAGAGGTGGATATCATCCTGCTTGCAGCTGCACTCATGCCATAGTTGTTGTTTTCGCAAAACAAAAGCAGGGGAAGATCCCATACGGAGGCAAGGTTCATGCTCTCATGCACCGAACCACGGCTGGTTGCTCCGTCGCCGAAAATGGCCACACTGATGGCTTGGCTCTTCTGCATCTTCAGGGCAAAGGCAAGCCCGAGGGCGAGATTCACCCCGCTGCCCACCACCGCAGAAGAACCTGCATTCCAAGTCTCCACATCGGTCATGTGCATGCTGCCGCCCAAACCCTTGCAGATTCCATCGGCCGAACCAAACATTTCACTGAACATCTTGCGCTCATTGGTACCCCGAGCAAGGGTGTGCCCATGACAGCGATGGGTGGGGACTATCCAGTCACCCTCCCGCAGAGCAAGTGCCAGACCCGCCTGCGTTGCCTCCTGCCCAATGGAGAGATGGGTGGTCCCATGCATCTCCTTCCGCTTGAAGAAGGCATCGATATGCTCCTCGAAATGGCGTGAACGCACCATGATCGAGAGCGCAGACTGCGCCTGTTCCTTGGTTAAAATCATCTCTGCTCCCCGGCAGGATATCCAGTCCTGCCTTTCCAAGCCGGCCATAGGCCATAGTTATACTGTGTTTTCCATCCTATTGGTTGGAAAGGATACTGTCAATGAAACCTATATAGACGGTATGCAAATCACCGTCATGATAAAACTCCTTGACCTCACTCTTCAGGAACGCGGAGCTCTCCAAGTCAAAGCAAGCTGCTTTCGTACAAGAGAAAACCAACGAAGCCTGCTTGAAGGTTACACGCTCGCCGCCACTTGGTGAAGAAATGCACGAAGGCACCAAACCGGTCTTCGCGACCTTGTCATACTCCCTGCCGCTATGCTGGCCACACCAAAGGAGGCGGTCCTTCATCTCCTTGGGAAAGAAGGAAACCGTAAAGCCATCCTGTTCATCCAGAAACTGGTGGGTGAACCGGCTCTTGCGCACA
>RZYT01000143.1 GCA_009930195.1 Spirochaetia bacterium
TTTCTCTTTTGCCATCATTTCCTCCTTGTGACGTTCCATTGACTGTCACAAAAAATAATTAATATGTGCTCATAAAGGCCCAAAGCCTTTACCATTCCGTTTGAGACAAACTAATTATGAGGAAACAAAATATAAGAGGATTCCAGAGGTCGGCAGGCCTGGAGAATCCATCCTGACGACATAGTATAAGTTTTGTAAAAAACTTCGTACTGCCTGAAACCACCTTATCATTGCTTCTGCAATAATCGGTTTGGCTCTTCATAGCACCGCATGGGTATACCTATGCGGACACCTTAAGCACTATACGCCAAAGCACTTTTTATGTCAAGCGATGCAAACTAATTCCATAAAGATAAAGAAAAACCGACTTTTTCATTCGAAAAAGCCGGCTTTTCATGTGCTTTGGTTCTACCAGCGGTAGTGACTGAAAGCCTTGTTGGCTTCTGCCATCCTGTGGGTATCTTCCTTCTTCTTGAAGGCGGAACCAGTGTTCTGGAAAGCATCCAGCAGCTCTGCACCAAGCTTCTCAGCCATGCTGCGACCATTACGGTTGCGGGCTGCAGCGATGATCCAGCGCATTGCCAATGCCTCACGGCGATTGTCGCGAATCTCGACGGGAACCTGATAGGTTGCACCACCAACGCGGCGACTCTTCACTTCCACGACGGGCTTGACGTTTTCGAGAGCCTTGAGGAAGACATCGAGCGGCTTCTCACCGGTCTTCTCTCCAAGGAAAGCCATTGCCTGGTAGATGATCCTTGTGCTGATGGACTTCTTTCCATCGACCATCATGCGGCAAATGAACTTCTCGACGATGACACTTCCGTATACGGGATCAGGCAGCACTTCCCTGACAGGGGCAGTAGTTCTTCTTGACATAGTATTTCTCCTTCCCTATCAAGCCTTGGGCCGCTTGGCACCATACTTGGAGCGACTTCTCTTGCGATCTGCAACACCGAGGGTATCCTTGGCACCGCGAACAATGTGGTAGCGAACACCGGGAAGGTCCTTGACCCTTCCACCGCGCAGAAGAACCACCGAGTGCTCCTGCAGGTTGTGGCCAATACCGGGGATATAGGCAGTAACCTCAATGCCGTTGGAGAGGCGCACACGTGCAACCTTTCTGAGAGCAGAGTTCGGCTTCTTCGGGGTGACGGTCATAACCCTGGTGCAAACACCACGCTTCTGGGGACAACCTTCAAGGGCTGGGGACTTGGTCTTGTTTGCGACACTCTTCCTTCCCTTTCTGATCAGCTGATTAATAGTAGGCATCTTGTAGACACACTCCCTTTTCTTTCTTTGGTCCACCACCTCTCACAAAAGCGGGGGCCTGTACCGCCCTACGGGCAGCACGTCGTATGTAAAATCCGTACCCAGCATGGACACAGTGGTATGGTTTTTCCACGAATCGTTCCAGGAAAACCGGCACGCCGACAGGCGTACTGGTCAATCCTCGTCCGATTCGTCCACATCCACGGTATCACCTACGGATTTCATGTCTGCCAAATCTTCCACGTCAAAGTCATCGTCATCGATCATTTCCTGACGCCTGGATTCCTTCACTGCATCAACTTTCTGCTGCAGTGCAAGCAATTCCTCGTCCTTGAGCTTCACATCACGGTATTTGCGCATACCGGTCCCGGCAGGGATCAGATGGCCAATGATGACGTTCTCTTTCAAACCGCGCAACTCATCCTTACTACCAGCAATAGCTGCGTTTGTCAAGACCTTGGTAGTCTCTTGGAAGGATGCGGCACTGATGAAGGAGTCAATACTCAAGGAAGCTCGGGTGATACCCAAGAGCAGAGGCCGTGCAACAGCAGGCTCACCACCTTCGGTGATTACCCGGTCATTCTCTTCGAAGAACCGATACTTGTCGACCTGCTGACCATGGATGAGGTTGGTGTCACCGACATGGACAACCTCGACCTTGCGCAGCATCTGCCGAACAATCACACCCAAGTGCTTGTCGTTGATCTGTACACCCTGCATTCGGTACACCTCTTGGACCTCATCCACAAGGAAGGACTGCAAGGCATTCTCACCGAGGATATCCAGGATATCGTGCGGATCGGTCGCGCCGTCACACAAGGCTTCGGCTGCTTCCACGGAATCACCATCACGAACAAGCAGGTTCCTGCCCATCGGCACCATGTGCTTGTACTCATGCCCATAGGCATCGGTCACAAGAATGGTTCGCTTTCCCTTGACGATCGCTCCAATGCTGACCAAGCCGGAAACCTGTGCCAGGATGGCCGTATTGCGGGGACGGCGTGCCTCAAAGAGTTCACCAACACGCGGAAGACCACCGGTGATGTCCTTGGTCTTGATACCTTCCTTGAGCAACTTGGCCAGGATGGTACCCTTGACGACAGGAGCATTGTCCTTGATCTGCAAGTAGGAGCCACCAGGAAGCAGGTACACTGCGACAACATCGCCTTTCCCGTGCTCTGCGGAAGTGATCTCGATGCGGGGCTGCAGCGATTCAAGGGCGTGCTCGGTGATTTTCTTCTCAATGTTGCCGGTTTCCTCGTTCACCTCTTCGATGAGCGTTGTCCCCAACTTGATATCGACGAACTTCGCATACCCTGCCTCTTCTGCAAGCACCGGCTCACTGAAGGGGTCGAAGGATACGATCGGAGTCTTTGCCTCTACGAACTGCCCGCTCTCGACAAGAAGTTCAGATCCTGTCTTGACCACCTGGCTGGTAGCATGACCCACCAGATAGATTTTTGAACCAAGCATCTTCACCGAGCCGTTCTCTTCGCTGAGGATCTTATTCCCGCCTTTCTCATAAATCGGGGTGCCCTTGGCAACGATCATCCCGTCCTCAACCAGCAGCTTGTCGAAAGACTTCTCCTCAATAACTGCGTTGACACGGAAGTATTCGATGTGCCCCTTACGGGTAAAGACATTGACCGAATCGCTTGCACGAACAACCCTCGAACCGGTGATGTTGCCGATGATGACCGGGTAGTTGTAGGTCAGCTTGTTCTCCTCGGAACTGGTCGAAGCGGTACCACCGACGTGGAAGGTACGCATCGTAAGCTGGGTACCGGGCTGGCCGATTGACTGGGCCGCGATGATACCGACAGCCTCACCGATGACAACCGGTCGGTTGGTGGCAAGGTTACGGCCGTAGCACTTGCGGCAAACGCCGTGCTTAGCCTCACACGTAAGAACAGTCCGCAGAAGCACTCTTTCGATGCCCGCTTCCTCAATCCGTTTGGCCGTTCCGTCATCAATCTCCTCATTCGCATGAGCAATAATCTCACGGGAGAAGGGATGCAACACGTCCTCAACAGGACAACGACCGACAATACGCTCAGCAAGAGTCTCGACGATTTCATCACCATCCTTGATGGCTCCACGATAGATACCGTTGATGGTATGGCAATCGTCCTCATTGACCACCACATCCTGGCTGATATCAACCAGACGGCGGGTAAGATACCCTGCCTCAGCAGTCTTGAGTGCGGTGTCGGAAAGACCCTTGCGGGCACCGTTGGTGGAGATGAAGAACTCGATGATGGAGAGTCCTTCCTTGAAGTTCGACTTGATGGGGAACTCGATGACGTCGCCGGACGGCTTGGCCATCAAACCACGCATACCACCAAGCTGCCTGATCTGCGTCTTGGAACCACGAGCACCGGAGTCAGCCATGAGGAAGAGCGGGTTGAAGCCATTCTGGCTGACCTTCAACTCTGCCATCAACGCATCAGTGAGCTGGTCATTGGTCTGTGTCCAAACCTCGATGACCCGGTTGTACCGTTCTTCCTGCGTGATATGACCCTGACGATACTGGTCAAGGATCCGCTGCTGCAAGGTATTGGCCTTCGCAACCAACTCTTGCTTTGCAGCAGGAACAATCATGTCGGAAAGACCGATGGTGGCTCCGAACAAGGTAGCGTACTTGTAGCCTACATCCTTGATGGAGTCGAGCATCTCAACGGCAATCGAATTGTCGTTCGCCTTCAGGGTGTCACCGATAAGCGCCTTCAGCTCCTTGTCGCCAAGGGTTGCATTCTGGAAGGGAACACTCTTGGGAAGCACTGCATTGAACATGATGCGGCCCGGAGTGGTCTCAAGCTTGGTTCCATCCTCAAGTCGATACCTGATCTTTGCATTATAGGAGAGCAAGCCACTGTCGATGGCCATTTCAAGCTCGCCGATGTTGTCGAAATACTTACCTTCACCTGCAGCACCCGGCATATCACGTGTCAGGTAGTTGATGCCAAGCACCATATCCTGGGAAGGATACACGATGGGCTTGCCATTGGCAGGGTCGAGCAAGTTGGTGACGCTGAGCATCAAGGTCCAGCATTCGAGCTGGGCGGCATGCGTCAGCGGTACGTGGACAGCCATCTGGTCACCGTCGAAGTCAGCGTTGTAGGCATGACATACGAGCGGGTGCAACTTGATGGCCTTTCCATCCACGAGTACGGGATCGAAGGCTTGGATACCAAGGCGGTGGAGCGTAGGTGCACGGTTGAGCAGCACCGGATGTTCCTTGACCACCTCGTCAAGGATGGACCATACGGCATCCGTCTCTTCCTCAACAAGGCTCTTTGCCTTCTTGATGTTGTAGACAACGCCATCCTGGACCAGCTTCTTCATGATGAAGGGCTTGTACAGTTCAAGGGCCATCTTGGAAGGAAGACCGCACTGGTGCATTCTCAGCTCAGGACCGACGACGATAACCGAACGACCTGAGTAGTCGACACGCTTACCAAGCAAGTTCTGTCTGAAACGACCCTGCTTGCCCTTGAGCATGTCAGAAAGGCTCTTGAGCGGACGGTTGGACGCGCCCTTGACCACACGCTTGCGCTTGGAGTTGTCGAACAATGCGTCAACCGCTTCCTGAAGCATACGCTTCTCGTTGCGGATGATGATGTCCGGAGCATTCAGCTTGACCAAGCGGTCAAGACGGTTGTTACGGTTGATGACCCTTCGGTAGAGGTCGTTCAAGTCACTGGTGGCAAAACGTCCGCCATCGAGCTGGACCATCGGCCTGAGATCGGGGGGAATCACCGGAATGACGGTGAGAATCATCCATTCAGGGCGGTTGCCGCTGTCACGGAAGTTCTCACACACCTCGATGCGCTTGAGCAAGCGCTTGTCAGCCTTGTCAGCCTTGACGCGCATCAGCTCGCGAAGCTCGCGGCTGAGTTCCTCAAGGTCGAGATTGACCAACAGCTTGCGCACTGCCTCTGCACCCATGCCGGCCTCAAAGGAGTCACCATACTGCTCACGAGCCTGCCAGTACTCCTCTTCGGAGAGCAACTGCTTCGGCTTGAGATTGGTGTCTCCTGCATTGATGACCACGTACTTCTCATAATAGAGAATGCTCTGCAGGGAGTTGCGGGTAATATCAAGCAACATGCTCATGCGGCTGGGAACAGAGCGGTAGTACCAGATATGGGAAACAGGAGCAGCAAGGGTAATATGACCCATGCGCTCACGTCTCACCTTGGTATTGGTTACCTCAACGCCACAGCGGTCACAAATGACACCCTTGTAGCGGATGGATTTGAATTTGCCGCAATAGCACTCCCACTCCTTGGTGGTACCGAAAATCTTCTCACAAAACAGACCATCGCGCTCCGGTCGGAGGGTGCGGTAGTTGATGGTCTCCGGCTTCTTCACCTCGCCGTACGACCAATCTTTGATCTGCTCCGGCGAAGCCAGTTTTATCATGATGCTATCGAAATCCTGAATTTCCTTCATCCGTACTTCTCCTGGTTAGTTGAGGGAGCCTTTCGACTGCTTGGCGATCAACTCTTCGTCACGTTCGGTAAGAGGTACCTGCCGTCCCTTGGAG
>RZYT01000534.1 GCA_009930195.1 Spirochaetia bacterium
CCCCTACATGGTGGTGGCCACCGCCCCAAGTGTGGATGGCTATACCTCCTATGGTGCTGCAGTATCGATCGGTGGCTTCAAGCAGACCCTTCCCTGTGCAGCACCCACCGTTGTCCTTGCCGATACCCAGATTCTCTGCGAATCGCCTTCCGAGATGATCGCAAGCGGCTTTGGGGATTGTATGGCCAAGTTTGCCGCTGGTATGGACTGGATTCTTGCAGATCTCTTGGGTCTGCAGGCCATCCGCGACGATGTCTGGACGATGGTGCAGAAACCGCTGAGGCAGGTATACCAGCAGCATCAGGGTATTGCAAAGCGGGGGACTCGTGCCATCGGCCAGCTCTTCGACGCCCTCTCTGCAAGTGGGTTTGCGATGCAGATCATGCACGACAGCCGTCCTGCCAGCGGAGCTGAGCACCTGATCAGCCACATCTGGGAGATGGAACACCTGAGCAAGGATGGGCAGCCGGTCAGTCACGGCTTCAAGGTGGCCGTGGGGACGTTGGCATCTGTCTTTCTTTATGAGAATCTGCTCAATCTGGATACCTGGGACTGCTACGGAAATCCCATCGAACGCTGGGAGGAACGAGAAGCTTCCCTGAAGGCCTTCTTCACCGATGAGAAGGTGGCCGACCAGACGCTCGCCATTGCCAAGAGCAAGTTCTTGGAAGAGGATGCGTTGCTGGAGAGGAGGAAGGCGATCAGCGTCATGTTCCCCACACTCAAGGAGCGGATCACAGAGCAGCTTCCTCCCTATCAGGAGCTGAAGCATGCGATGCAGTTGGTAGGCTGTCCAGTTCATCCCAGAGAGATCAATGCAAGCCTTGAGGATCTGAAGCGCGCCATGGTTGGGGCGCAGATGATCCGCAATCGCTACACCATCCTAGATCTCTACTATGAGCTGGGGCTCTTTGACCAAGCCCTGCTTTGCATTGAGGGAATGTAGGCATCTCGGGATGGCAAACCCCCACTGGTGATGGTATCCTTTTGGTATGGAAACCATCTATCTCGACCATTTGCACAACCAAGCCTATCTCAAGCCCTATCAGCAGAAGCGCATCACCAGCGAGACCTTGATCGATCCGGGAAATCGTGAGGCGCTCAGCCTCGACGGTACGTGGCAACTCTGCCCTGACCAGTATGATACCTGCCTTCGTGCACGATGGTTTGCGT
>RZYT01000535.1 GCA_009930195.1 Spirochaetia bacterium
ACGCAAACCATCGTGCACGAAGGCAGGTATCATACTGGTCAGGGCAGAGTTGCCACGTACCGTCGAGGCTGAGCGCCTCACGATTTCCCGGATCGATCAGGGTCTCGCTGGTGATGCATTTCTGCTGATAGGGCTTGAGATAGGCTTGGTTGTGCAAATGGTCGAGATAGATGGTTTCCATGGCAAAAGGATACCATCACCTGTGATGGTTAGCCATCCCAAGCCGCCTACATTCCCTCAATGCAAAGCAGAGCTTGGTCAAAAAGCCCCAGCTCATAGTAGAGATCGAGCACGGTATAGCGGCTGCGGATCATCTGCGCCCCAACCATGGCACGCTTCAGGTCCTCAAGGGTTGCGTTGATATCCCTGGGGTGAGTCGGGCAGCCGACCAACTGCATCGCATGCTTCAGTTCCTGATAGGGAGGAAGCTGGCTGGTGATACGCTCCTTGAGCTGGGGAAGCAGGGATATGAGTTGCTTTCTCCGGTCCAACAACGCTTCTTTTTCCAGGAACTTGCTCTTGGCTATGACAAGGCTTTGGCTTGCCACCTTCTCATCAGCAAAGAAGGCCTTGAGAGCGGCCTCCCGCTCCTCCCAACTCTCGGAAGGATTCCCATAGCAGTCGGAGATGTCCAGTGCAAGCAGGTTCTCATAGAGAAAGGCCACTGCCAAGGTTCCCACGGCAACCTTGAAACCGTGGCTGACCGGCAGCCCATCCTTGCTCAGATGCTCCATCTCCCAGATGTGGCTGATCAGATGCTCCGCTCCGCTGGCAGGACGGCTGTCATGCATGATCTGCATGGCAAACCCACTTGCAGACAGGGCATCAAAGAGCTGGCCGATGGCCCTTGTCTCCCGCTTTGCAATGCCCTGATGCTGCTGATACACCTGCTTCAGGGGCTTCTGCACCATCGTCCAGACATCGTCACGGATGACCTGCACCCCCAAGAGGTCGGCAAGAATCCAATCCATACCGGCGGTGAACTTGGCCATGCAGTCTCCAAAGCCGCTTGCGATCATGGCAGAAGGAGCCTCACAGAGAATCTGGGTATCGGCAAGCACAACCATGGGAGCGGCACAGGGAAGGGTCTGCTTGAAGCCACCGATCGATACTGCAGCACCATAGGAGGTATAGCCATCCACACTTGGGGCGGTGGCCACCACCATGTAGGGG
>RZYT01000536.1 GCA_009930195.1 Spirochaetia bacterium
TGATACTAAAACCCTTTGACACAAGATGTCAAAAAAAGGAGTTCAACGAGAAGGCCCGCCGCTTCCGCAAATCGATCAGTGAATAACAATTGTTGTTTTTATTTATTTACTATCTTGCAAAATTGTTGATCTTAAACCTTTACTGACCATGGACCAACCCAAGCTGGAGCGACTGCTCCGACTGATGAAACTGCTTACGGCCAACAATTACCTGACGGTAGAGGAGATCGCCGCCAGGCTCTCCATCACTCCTCGCTCGGTCTACCGCTACATCGACACCTTCCGTACGGCGGGCTTCGTTATCAAGAAGAAAAATGGCTGCATACGCCTCGACAAGTCGTCGCCCTACTTCAAGGATATCAGCGAGCTGATCCACTTCACCGAAGAGGAGGCCTATATCCTGAAGTCGGCCATCGAGAGCATCGACGAGAACAATATCCTAAAACAGAACCTGAAGAAGAAGCTCTACACGGTCTACAACTACAGGATCCTGGCGGAGACCATCGTCGACGGTCGTCACGGCAGAAACGTGCGGCAGCTGGTGCAGGCCATGGAGTCCCGGAAGCCGGTGATCCTGAAGCGTTACGCATCGTCGCACGGCAACGACATCCGCGACCGCAAGGTGGAGGCGTTCGCCTTCACCACCAACTACGAGCAGGTGTGGTGCTACTGTCTGGAGGATCAGGAGGTCAAACTGTTTAGGGTCTCCAGAATTGGAGCAGTAGAACTCCTGCAGGAATCATGGCAGCATGAAGTTGCTCATGTAGCAGGTTATATCGATATCTTCCGGATGCACAGCAGTGAGCGCCTGCCGCTGAAGCTGAAGCTGGGCCTTCGTGCCACCAGCCTCTTGCTGGAAGAGTTCCCCCTGGCATCGAAGCAGCTGCGGCAGAAATCGGATAGCGAGTGGTTGCTCGAGACCGAGGTCTGCTCCTACGAAGGGGTGGGGCGCTTCGTACTCGGATTGATGGGGGATATCGAGATCATCGATTCACCTGAGTTCCTGCAATACATCTCCGTCCAGGTGAAAAAGATGAAGGAGTTGCTGCATCCAGTGAGCAACTGAGGAGGATTAGCAGATCCTCACTTTTTCAACCTGATATTCCGCAACGTGGAGCTTGTCCTCCAGGAACAGATGCCAAAAGGCTTTGATGGCGCCACATCACTTCGGAT
>RZYT01000537.1 GCA_009930195.1 Spirochaetia bacterium
TATTTCACCCAGCTTCAAAGCAAGGTGGTTGGCGGCAATGCAGCGGATGTGTTTGAGCTCAACTACGAGAACTTTGTAGCCTATGCAAGCGAAGGAGCCCTTGCTGATGTGACGAAGCTGCTTGGTGATACCAGCGGGTTCAACAAGACGGCACTCAATGCCTTCAATTATCAGGGTGTACAATATGGCGTACCGAACTCCTTCAGCAATGTGGTGCTCTTCTACAACAAGGCGCTATTTGACAGGGCCAACTTGGCATATCCCACCTCTGAATGGACGTGGAAGGACGTAGAAGTTGCCTCGAAGAAGATTATGGCTTTAGACAAGAATATTTGGGGTTTCTACAGGCCCTTGTCATTCCATGAATTCTACAAGGGTGCTGCACAGAACGGCGGCTCTCTGATGAATGCTGAAAGAACTGCGTTCACCGTCAACCTTCCTCAAAACGTAGAGGCAGCGTCCCTTATGGCAGGTTGGCAGACTGATTCGAAGATCATGCCTACCGAAGCGGACATGGCAGGCATGGGCGACTGGGACCTCTTCAAGAGCGGCCGTCTGGGTATGCTGGTAACCGGCATTTGGGCCTTTGGTGACTTTACGGCAAACTGCCCCTTTGAGTGGGACATCGCCATCGAACCGGGCAATGTACAGAAAGCAACTCACTTCTTCTCCAACTCATACGTCGTAAGTGCAACGAGCAAGTACCCCTCAGAATCTGCAAAGCTTGCGCGGTTCCTTGCAGGAAGCAAAGAAGCGACGAAACTCAGAGTTGAAGCCTCTTGGGAGCTTCCTCCTGTAACATATCCTGAGATCATCGAAAGCTATCTTTCCATCACTCCTCCTGAGAACAGACAAGCGGTCTTCGCCTCTCTTGACTATCTGGTAACCCCGCCGGTGAGCGCTCAGCAGGCTCAGATGCAGGCGATCATCCAAAGCTACCTCGATCAGATTGCCTTTGGAAGAATGAGCGCCAAGGCAGCCCTTGATGCATGCCAGAAGGAACTTGAAGCCAAGATTTCTCTCTAATCGAATATGAGGCATGGCCAATCTGGCCATGCCTGGGAGGTTTTTATGAGTATCCAGGGCAGAAGGGGAATCAGAGTTGCGCTTCCCTATCTTCTTCCAAGCCTCTTTGGTGCCCTTCTTTTCGCCATACTTCCGATAGTCATATCG
>RZYT01000144.1 GCA_009930195.1 Spirochaetia bacterium
TGGTTGGCCACTTTCAGCACCGCCATGATGCGCCCTTTCCACGATGGGGGCATGAAGCGATCATACAGGTAGGAAACCTGAGCAATGAGGCGCTTCTTGCCAAACAGCAGATAGAGACTGAAAATGAAGGCTATGAGGGCAGTGGCCACCTTGGTTACCAGCTTCGATGTCTGGTATCACAGCCTGCCGAATATGGAGATCTACGGTACCGAGGGTTCTCTCAGGGTTCCTGATCCCAATACCTTCGGAGGTCCCGTACTGTTCTGCCGCAAGGGTACGAAAGAGTGGAAGGAGATTCCCCTGCTCTACGGCTATGCGGAGAACTCACGCGGCTTCGGTGTTGCCGATATTGCCTGTGCGCTTGCCGACAAGAAGAAAAACCGGGCAAGCGGAGAGCTTACCCGGCATGTGGTTGCAGTCATGAGCAGTTTGCTTGTCTCAGCACAAGAGAAGCGGCAGGTAGCCATTGGGTACTCCTGCAGCAGGCCTGAGGCTAGATAAGCGTCTCGAAGATTCCCTTTTCCTTGTTCTTGCGACAGTTGTCCCAGCTGAAGATCCTTCCACTCATGGTCAGATAGACCCCGGGTGGAAGCAGCTGGACGGCTGAAATCGCACAGCCAAGATTGAAGACGGCATCAGAGCCCTCCAGGGAGTAGGGGATCATCGCTCCGGTGAGCACCACCGTCTTGGTGTTCTCCTCCCCCAGGGTCTGGGCAATGACCTTGGCCGTGTTGCACATAGTGTCGGTTCCATGGACGATGATGATCTTGTCCTCGGCACTATGCTGGCATGTTTGTGCCACCTCGACTCGTTGTTCCTCCGTCATGTAGAGGCTGTCCACAGCCAAAGGCCCTTCCAGATGTACGGTCAGGGTGCATCTGCTCTGGCCCAGGATGCGCGGCAGCTGGGATTCACGGAAGGTGAGCTCCCCGCTGATCGCATCGTATTGCTTGTCGAATGTGCCTCCGGTGGTGATGATTCTCAGCTCTTGTGCCATGGACCTCTCCTTATGTCAGGATCTTGGAATGCTCATCCTCTCCAGTATCCACGAACACCGTGAACTCATCAACTCTCAAGCTGAAGGTTTGACCTACTTCGCATACGTCGAAGGTGGTTGGTTCTGCGATGACACGGATCTGCTCGCCACCGAGATCGATGCGGCAGTCGTTCACGTCTCCCAGATAGAACTTGCTGACCAAGGTACCCTCAAAGTCACCCTTGACGCTGACCAAGCGGATGTTCTCTGGCCTGATTCCGAGCACAACATCTCCCTGCAGTGGCCCGTCGTAGGGCAGCGTCTGTCCTGATGCCTTGAGCGTGAGCACCTTGTCCTTGCTTGTTGCCTTCAGGAAATTGATCTTTCCCACAAAGTCGGCGACAAACTGGTTGGCAGGGTGACGATAGATCTCGGTAGGGGCACCCACCTGTTGGATGACACCCCTGTTGATGACGATGACCCTATCACTCATGGTCATGGCTTCCATCTGGTCGTGTGTGACATACACGACGGTGATACCCAGCTGTTTCTGGATTTCCTTGATTTCGAAGCGCATGGAGTCACGCAGTTTGGCATCGAGATTGGAGAGCGGTTCGTCCAGCAACAAGAGCCGAGGCTTGGCTACCAAGGCACGGGCGAGAGCCACACGTTGCTGCTGGCCACCGCTGAGCTGGCTGGGGATACGCTCGGCATACTGGGCAAGGTGCACGGTCTCCAGCACTTCCTCTACCAGACCCTTAATCTCCTGTTTGCCCATCTTCTTCATCTTGAGCGGATAGGCAACGTTGTCGAAGACAGTCATGTGGGGCCAGACGGCATAGGATTGGAAGACCATCCCGATATCGCGTCGTTCAGGGGGCACGAAGTTCTTTGTGGAACTCACCTCTTGCTCACCGATATAGATTTCCCCTTCCGTGGGTTTCTCGAATCCAGCGAGCATGCGAAGCATCGTGGTCTTTCCGCAGCCAGAGGGGCCGAGAAGGGTGATGAACTCCCCATCAGCGAACTCTGCGTTGAATTGGGAGAGTACCACCACTTCCCCAAAGGCCTTCTTTACATCCTTGATGATAATATTGGACATCATGTACCTCGTTAAATGGAAAATTCACCATCGGTCAGCTTATTCAACAACCAGTTGATCCCGAAGACAATGAACAGGATGGCTGTTGCCAGTGCAGATGCAGTCTGCTGGTTGTGATAGGTCTGATACGTATACAGCTCATACCCCAGTGTCTTGGTGTTGGTGGAGTAGAGCAGGGTCGACATGGTCAGCTCATAGAAACAGGGCATGAAGATGAGGAACCAGCCTGCAACCAATGCCGGTGCAATGAGCGGCAGGGTGACGTTCTTCATGCTTCTCAGCCAGGAAGCTCCGGATATCTGGGAGGCTTCCTCCAGCGAGGGGCTGATCTGCGAGAGGGCGCTGACAACGGTACGCATGCCCATCATCATGTATTTTATCATGTAGGCGATGATCATGATGGTCAGGGTGTTGTAGATGTTGATCCCGAACTTGCCGGACATCGACATGATGAGGGCAAGGGCGATGACCACACTCGGTGTTCCGCTGCCCACCGTGATCATGAAGTCGGGAATCTTCTTTCCCTTGATGTCGGTGCGAACCAGGAGGTAGGCCATCATGCTGGAGATGATCATCCCGAATGTTGCTGCCATGACAGAGGTTATCAAGCTGTTTTTGGCTGAACCGAGAATGGATTTTCGGGTAAAGATACGCTCCCAATAACGCCAGGTGATGTTGCCATCGGCAAAAACCGACTCGCCCAGATTCACCGTGATGCTGGAAAGGCCGACGGTGACAAAAGGAATGATGACAAAGATGAGGGCGAAGATGATGACTACCAGTGTCAACGGGATTCTGTACCTGCCCAGGTCTACGATGTTTGGGCGGGTGGACTTGCCGGAGACGGTGATGTACTGCCGTTTTCCAAGGGTGAAGGTGGAAAGATACAGCACGATGTTGGCGATGACCATCAGAAAGACTGCCAAGGTGGTGGCATCAGTCAATCCTTCCTGACTGCCGATATACACAAAGTCAATGATGCGGGTGGTTACGGTATGGACCTGCCCAGGGACGCCGATGATGGAAGGTATTCCATATGCACTGCCTGCTGCAATGAAAACCAACAAGGCAGCTGCAACGATGGAAGGCAGCATCATGGGAAGGGTGATGGTCCGCAGCGTGGTCCAGGCATTGGCTCCGGAGATGCGTGATGCCTCCTCCAGGGAGGGATCCATCTTCTCCATGGCTCGGCTGATGGTGATGAAAGCATAGGGGTAGTAGAACCCGGTCAAAACCCAGATCAATCCTCCCATGCTGTAGATGTTGAAGGGGGCTGAACCCAGGTTGAAGATTTTCTGCAGGAACATGTTCATTGATCCTACTGTCGGATTGAGCAGGCGCATCCACGCCATTGCCCCGACATAGGGGGGAACCATGTATGTGGCGACGAAGAGTGTTCGAAAGAACTTCTTTCCATAGAGGTTTGTCCGTCCCACGAGCCAGGCGAGGGGAAAAGCGATCAGGACACCAAACACCATGGATAAGCCTGCCGAGACAATCGTGTTGACCAAGGCCGACCAGTTGAGTGGGTAGGTATATACCCGCTTGAATGCATCCAGAGAGAAGGTTCCGGTTGAGAAGAAGGCTCGGAAGACAAGATAGAGCAGGGGAAAAACCTGGAAAACGAGGAGAAAGCCGACAATAGCAATGATGATCAGCCATTTTGGGTCAAGATACCATCGGTGTTTCTCTTGATTCAAAGATGCAGGGGAATTGAGAACTTGCATTGCAAAGGACTCCTTTGAATTATGATACGGGAGTCCTTCAGCTGAAGGCTCCCGTATCCAGATGAGAAGAGAGGTCTTACTTCTTTGCTACGGCTTCCTGGAATCTGGTTCTCAGTTCCTCACGCATGGTGACGGTTGCTTGCCAATCGACGGGAATGGTGTTCTTCAGGATTTCCTTGGTCGGGATGGCATCATAAGGAGGAGTAGGATACTTGGAGGAGACGGAGTGCATCCAAGCTTTGACAATGTTCGCCTGTCCTTCTTCAGACATGAACCACTCAGTGACAGCCTTTGCTGCTGCACTGTTTTTGTTTGGGCTGTATTGGTCATTGATCGACATGATCGGGGAGGGAACAACGATGGTTCCGTCGGTGGGATAGATGACCTCAATCTTGGAGTTGTCCATCTCGCGCTTCTGCAACACGGATTCCTCGAGGATCATGATGACCTTGCACTCACCGGTCTCCAGTTTGGTCAGGGCGACAGAGCCGCTCTCAATCTTGACTTTCTGCTGGCCAAGAGCGGTGTAGTACTCGTACCCATACTTGTCTTTCAGTGCACTGATGGTGTCCAGGGCAGTACCGCTGGTAAGCGGGTTGGACATGGAAATCATGCCCTCTACGCTCTTGTCATAGGCAAAGTCATAGAACGAGTTGGGGATGTCAGCCTTGTTGAATTTGCCGGGGTTGTAGGCAAGCACCATGTTGCTGATGCGTACCGGATACCAATACCCTTCCTTGTCATATTCGAAAGCAAGGTCGGCTGCGTTGTTGATCATGATCGGCTGGAGGACTCCCATTCCCTTGAGTTCCAAGGCATAGGAGGGGTCGGCGACCATAAGCATGTCACACCCAAGCTTTCCTGCTGCAAACTCTGCGGCAATCTTGGCCTGGAGGGTACCGGTTCCACCATAGAAGAACTCGATATCAACGGTGGGGAATACTTCTTCAAGGGTCTCGTCGATGGCTTCAATGACATCATCGTACATCGAGGTATAAATCATCAATTTCCCAGTAAGACCGCCATCCTCAGCCGCCGGTTTCTCAGCCGATCCAGCTGCGAACACGAGGGTGGATGCAATCATCAGGACACAGAGAAGCGAGAACAATTTTTTCATAGCAACAATCTCCTTTTGTTTGCCCCAAGTATACCACCACTTTTTGAGAGTTGCGGGAGAAATTGTCTACAATTTGCTGAGGATGTACAGGATCGATGGGAAGAATTAATGATTTCCGCAGGTTTGGATGAGGTAACTTTTTTGTACGGCTTATGATAGGAACACCATGGGATTGTAGTGATGCGAGCTCTTTGAAAAACATGATGGTTTGAGTTGATTCCTTTTGAGAATCAGATGTGCACATAATCCAACGGCTTTGCTGGCGCTTCTTTCCTCCACATGGTAGGGTACGTGTACACCCTGTAGTTGGGCTGCTCAGCAAGATGTTCCTTTTGTTGCGCGAAAGTTGCTGAAGGACGTACACTGATTGCAAACCTTTGGAGGTACGCATGGATCGGAAGACCTATCACAGTAGTGTTCAGTTGTTGGTGCTTGCAGCATTCTTGGCTTTGGTGGTTGTACGGTTTTCACTTTTTGTTTCACTGTTGTCGAAGCTGTGGGTTCTCTTCAGACCTCTTCTCCTTGGATTTGTCATTGCGTATCTGGTCGATCTTCCTGCCAAGCGTATGGAACGGCGGTTTCGCTTTGGTGGTGCAAGGCCGGTAGCGGTGCTCATCAGCCTGGTACTGTTCCTCCTGATCATCACCCTGGTAATGGTTTTGCTCATTCCCCAGCTTGGTTTGGCTCTGAAGCAGTTCAGCACCAACCTCCCGGTCCTCTACCAACAGAGTGTGGATGCTATTGAGGATTTCATGCAGGGTAGGGAAGAACTTGCCTCCGGTTTTCTGGTGGTGGAGCAGTATTTCAACCAAGTGGTTGGCCAGATCAAGGACTCCTCTCCCAAGGTTGCCGACTATCTGCTCTCCTTTTTGGG
>RZYT01000538.1 GCA_009930195.1 Spirochaetia bacterium
CTTCATAAAAGAACTCGCGACCACGCTCATCCAGGATATAATCGAGGGTCAATTCGCCTGCGGTAAGGGTCGCAGTGCTGCTGCCGTTGTAACCACGCTTGCGCAGGTTGTTCACCAGTTGCAACGCCGTGGCAGCATCACCACCGGTACCGCCCCTGAGGACTGCCTCAGCGTAGTTGAGGTAGATCTCACCCAGGCGGAAGAGCGGGAAGTCGGTATAGGCGATGTTGCTCGGGGGCAGTGTGCCGTCGCTGTTGCGGTTGGAGTACTTCACCACGGGGATGCCGTTGTTGGTGAAGAGCGAGGGATCGACGATCTCCACATTTTCAGTGAAGTCGAGACGTATCATTGAGAAACGGTTGTCAATCTCATGTTGATACTCCCGTTCAAAGGTATGGAGGATCGCCTTGGTGGCACGGTTACCCTGCCAGGCACCCACCGCGTTCACTTCTTCCTGCAGGTCGGAGGGCTCCATTGCGCTCAGCAGGAAGGTCATCCCGCCCCAGGTCTGTGTGTCGGAACCATCATAACGCACCGGGAAGATCATCTCAGGTGAGTTGTGGTTGTCGGCCTTGAAAATGTCCGCATAGACCGGATCAAGCTGGTAGTTCACAGCCATCACCTTTTTGCTGTTGGTGATGCTCTCGGTATACTTCTTCACACCGATATATGTTTCTGCATTGAGGTAGAGACGGGAAAGGAGCGCCCAGTTGGCGGCTTTGTGTGCCCTGCCATAGTTGGTTGCATTGTAACCGACGAACGGATCCAGCATATCGGCTTCACACTCAGTAAGTTCCTTTTCAATGTAGTCGAACAGGTCGGCTGCCATGATCTGGGGGGGCAGTGTGCTGCCCACCGGGCTCTCTTCGTTTACGAAGGGCACATTGCGGAACATGTCGAGCAGGTAGTAGTAGGCGAGTGCCCTATGGAAGCGTGCTTCCGCACGGAAGGCCTTGATCTTATCCTGATCTGCCTGGCTCACGCCACGTGAGGAGAGCTTCTCTTCCGATGTCTCCCTGAGAAGGGCATTGGCAAGGTTGATCTGGTAATAGAGACGATAGTAAAAACCCTTGATGAACACGTTGCTGGATGTCCAGGTGATGTAGTTCAGGTCGGGGATACCCACGTCGTTCCATGCACAATGTGCTTCGTCGGTGGGTAGCTGTTG
>RZYT01000539.1 GCA_009930195.1 Spirochaetia bacterium
CCTGTGGAACCTGCAAAGCCTGTGGAACCTGCAAAGCCTGTGGAACCTGCAAAGCCTGTGGAACCTGCAAAGCCTGTGGAACCTGCAAAGCCTGTGGAAGCACCCAAGCCGATTTCCGACATTGATGAGCTGGATATGCTTGCAAGTCTGGAAGCGGATCCGGATGCAATCGGGAAGAAAAGAGGGGAGTGAGACTAGACACAGAGGCTACTCTCTGCTATGGTTCTCTAGAGAAAATTCGGAGGATGCCAATGGTAAGGAAACGATACAGACTCATGTACCTATCCACCGGAAGGTGTTTTCCCCAGCATATTACATCAGAAAGTCGACCGTAGGGTCGGCTTTTTTTTTGAAGGAGCCGAGATGGATAAACAGAACGTATTTGTCGGTAGATCGCTGAGCGTCATTGAGGACTTCTCGAAAGAGGAACGATTGTACCTCTTTGAGCAGGTAAAGATTCTCAAGAAAGCGATGGAAAACCAGGATGAGGAGACTTTGGCGAAGTACCGGATCAACGACAAGGATTTCGGTATCTACGAGGTCTTCCTGGAAGACAGCACCCGTACAAAGGAATCTTTCAGGAATGCAGCGAACTTCCATCATGCAAAGGTTTCTGAGCTGAACAGTGACAGTTCCTCCTTCAACAAGGGGGAGAGCTATGCCGACACCTTCTATACCTTGAGCGGATACTCCAACACCATCTTCATCGTGCGCAGCAAATTGGAAGGCGTCTGCAGATGGCTTGAAGAGACTTGTGCTGCATACGCACAGCGAAACAGCCTGTACCGAAAACCTGCCTTCATCAACGCGGGGGATGGCAAACACGAGCATCCTACCCAAGAGTTGCTTGATGAGTTCACCTTTCTTGAAGACAACAACTGGAGCACCGAAAACTTGCATCTTGCCCTGGTGGGAGACCTTTTTCACGGGCGCACCGTCCACTCCAAAGCTGATGGCCTGAAAATCTTCAAGTCAGTGAAAGTCGATCTCATCGCACCTGAGGAACTGGCGATGCCGGAAACCTACGTGCAGAAGATGCGTGAGAACGGCTATGAAGTTCGCATCTTCTCCTCCATAGAGGCGTACCTTGGGCAGAAGGACCTGGCCGACAAGTGGTACTTTACCCGACCCCAGCTGGAACGCATGGGTGATAGGATTCTCCAGCG
>RZYT01000540.1 GCA_009930195.1 Spirochaetia bacterium
GTGAGGAAAAATCCAAGATGGAAAGTCGTATGCTTCATCGGGACCTCCTGAACCAGGAGCAACTCCTAGTGTTAACCTAGGGTAACATTCGAATTCTTGCTGGGTCAAGCTATGCACCCATAAGGAAACACGCAAAAAAGTTTCCATCCTTGGTGTTGGGTACTTTGACTCATTCCTTGTTTTGGCTAAGCTGGATGTCATGGAAATTCCCTACCTTACCGGCATGGCGACCGGAGCCAGCCTGATCATTGCAATCGGAGCGCAGAATGCCTTTGTCCTTACCCAAGGCATCCGTAAGCAACACCGATTTGTGGTTGCCCTCATCTGTTCTTTCTGCGATGCCTTGCTCATCTCTGCAGGAGTGGCAGGTATGGGGAGCCTCATAGAACAGTCTCCTGTGTTGCTGAACATCGCATCAGTTGCCGGCGCTCTGTTCCTGTTTGTGTATGGATTGAAGAGTCTGCTCTCCGCTTTTCATGCTGACCGTGGGATGGAGGAATCGGATGAGCGACCGGTGAGCCGCAAGCAGGTCGTATTCACCACCTTGGCGATAACATTGCTGAACCCCCATGTCTATCTCGATACCGTGGTGCTTCTGGGGAGTATCAGCGCAACCTTTTCAGGCTCTGGCCGGTATCTGTTTGGTGGGGGAGCTGTCACCATGTCTTTCCTCTGGTTCTTCATCCTGTCCTATGGGTCAGGCTTTCTTGCCCCGCTTTTCAGGAAATCCATAACCTGGCGTATCCTGGACACCGCAATCTGTTTGGTCATGTGGAGCATTGCCTACAAGCTGTTGGCATATTCAGCAATAACAGACACCATCCTACGTTTTTTTCAACGGTAGCCTTGTTTGGCTTCGGGCATGCATCTTGAGTAAATAACTAGGATATAGGTACACTGACCCATATATCCCCAATGTCGTGGATACTGGGAGGTGATCATGCAACAGGCAAACACAACGTTGTCGTCAAACCAAGCAATGGAGATCCTGTCAATTCTCAAAGATAGGTTTCTGAAGAACAAGGCTCATCATGAGGGCTTGTCTTGGGATTCCGTGGAAGCAAGGCTGGAAAAACAACCCAAGAGCCTGCACACACTCTTCCTGATGGAGCGTACCGGAGGCGAGCCTGATGTGATCGGACACGATGCCGCATCCGATTTC
>RZYT01000145.1 GCA_009930195.1 Spirochaetia bacterium
ATATGTTGTTTCATGACACGCTCCTTCTTGCAACCAACCATAACGAAACAAGCCTCTCCGAAGCAATGGTAGATTTGTGCTTTTTTGCTGGTAGGAATCTATCATGCAGTGGATGGAGAAGCCGAATTTTAGTTCTGGGTGTCTATGGGAGGGGTTTTGGGCGAAACGTGAGACGATGACGATTGTTGAAGATGCCCAACCCGAGCAGGATGGCCATGCCTCCCCAGAGGGTTCCCGAATCCGGGAACTCGCCGATGAGCAGGATTGCCAACAGCGTTGAGAGCAAGGGTGTGACAAACATGAAATTGGTGACATCCCCAATCTGGGTTGCCAGGGAAAGTGCTTTTGTCCAGAGCAGGAATCCGATGGCTGAGGGGAATATGCCCATGAACAGAACGGCAAGCAACGAGGGAAGAGGAGCGGTGGATATCTCCTCGATCGCCTGGGGAAGGAAGACCAGGAACATGAGGCAAGAAGCGGTGATGGTGTACACCGTCGACTGGAGGGATGTGTATCGGGTTCTGGCAAATCGTTGGATCAGGTTGTAGGCGGCAAAGAAGAGTGCAGCTGCCAGCATCCAGACAAGACCCCATCCAAGGGAGACTTCGCGTTTGGCGAGGGTGAGTACCAGAATGCCCAGGAACTCTATGGCAACGGCCACCCAGCCCAGCTTTCCCAATCGCTCCCTGAAGAAGAGGGAGGCGAAGAGTGCGGTGATCACCGGTACGGTGGCTGTGACCACACTTGCCGTAGCGGCGGAGATGGTGGTCATGGCAATGTTGAAGAGGATCTGGTAGAAGAAAAAGCCGAACGCCCCGAGCAAGAGGAACAGGGGAATGTCACGCTTGCTCGGCAGTCCTATGCGCTTGGCCAGGCCGATGCCGACCAAAAGCAGTGCGGCCGACCCATAGCGCAACAAGCCAAGGGGAAACGGGCTGATATCCCTCACCGCAATCCGGGTGAAGACAAATCCCGTGGACCAGAGGACAACCGTGCAGAAGGCCAGGATCAGCGAGAGCGTTCGTTGCTTCATAGGCACCAATGTAGGCTGATTTCCAAGCGGAAATCAAGCACAATGCATACAAAACCAGCAAGGGGCCCGAAGGCCCCCATTTCTTAGAGAATATGCTCCAAAAAGAGTTTGGTTCGTTCATTCTTGGGATTGGCGAACATCTGGTCCGGGGTGCCTACCTCAACGATGCGTCCCTCGTCCATGAAGACGACCTTGTCAGCAGCAGCCTTGGCAAAGCCCATCTCGTGGGTTACCAAGAGCATGGTCATCCCACTCTTGGCAAGCTTGAGCATGACATCAAGCACTTCCTTGATCATCTCAGGGTCGAGCGCACTGGTCGGTTCGTCAAAGAGCATCACCTTCGGGTTCATTGCAAGCGCCCTGGCGATGGCAACACGCTGTTGCTGGCCGCCGGAGAGTTGGGGAGGATACACCTGGGCTTTCTCTTCCAAGCCGACAAGCTTGAGAAGGTCCATTGCCTCTTTCTCCGCTTCAGCCTTGCTCTTTTTCTTTACCTTGATGGGGGCGAGGGTGATGTTCTCCATAACCGAGAGGTGGGGGAACAAGTTGAAGGATTGGAATACCATGCCCACTTCCTCGCGAATCTTGCGAAGATCGACATGAGCTCCGGTAACCTCATCCTCATCAATGAAGATCCTGCCACCGGTGGGCAGTTCAAGCTTGTTGACACTGCGCAGCAAGGTGGACTTCCCGCTGCCGGAAGGTCCGATGATGACAACAACCTCTCCCTTCCTGACGGTAAGATTGGCTTCCTTGACTGCTTTCACCGTCATGTGGCTTGAAGTGACATAATCCTTGGAAAGATTCTCAATACGTATTCTATCCATTTTCGTGCAACCTTTCCTCCAGAATGCCTACCAGTCGGGAGAGCAGGAGGGTAATGATCAAGTAGATGAGTGCAACCACCAGCATGGTTTCCAAAGAAAGGAAGGTCCGGCTGATATACTCCCTGCCTTTGCGCAGGATGTCACTCAGGGCTATCGTCGATACCAAGGAGGAGTCCTTCAGCATCGAAATGAATTCGTTTCCGATTGCCGGCAACACCACCTTGATGGTCTGTGGCAGGATTACATAGCGGAACGCCTGGCTCCTGCTCAAGCCCAAAGCGATGGCAGCTTCCATCTGCCCGCGGGGGATGGCCTGGATGCCTGCACGGACAATCTCACCCATATAGGCACCGAAACAGATGGAGAGGGCGACCACCGCGGCAATCATTCCCTCAATCTTGAAGAAACGCCCCATGGCGTAGTAGATGAAGATGAGCTGTACGAGAAGCGGGATGCCTCTGATGAGCTCCACATACACTCCGCTGACCATATTCACCCAGCGGCGCTTGCTGACCGAACCAAGGCCGGTAACCGTTCCTATCACCAAAGCACCGAGAATGGCGAAGATGGTGGCTTGGAAGGTGACCGGAGCCCCCTTGATGGTGACCAGGAAGATATCCAGATACGGCTTGGGCTTGATGATCATGAGAAGGGCAAGGAGGGCGATGGCGCTGAAGAAGGTGATTCTCCAGGAGTTGAGGATATGTCCCTCATCCTTGCGCGGAATGAGAACACCGTCTGTCATCTGGATGGTAAGCGGCTTTTTCTTTGGCGCATTCGGGTCCACTGAGACGACCTTCTTGCGTACTGCCTGCAGTTTCAACTCATCAATATCGTTTGGTTGTTTGTCCATACATACTCACACAGAAAAGATTTGTCATACAGGGAAGTACTACATAATTATGCATACAAAGTCAAGGTGCTGTGCATAAATATTCACATAATCCCTGCTTTGTAGCTCTGAAAGAGGAACAAGCCGCCCGAAGGCGGCTTGCATCCAACAAGGATCTGATTGCTCTCAGAGAATGTTCCACTTCTTCTTCAGCTCATCCATCTTGCCGCTCTTCTGGATCTGTTCCAATCCATTGTTCACCAGGTCGAGCACTTCCTGGTTTCCCTTGAGCATGGCGATGGCAATCGGTTCAGGATCGCCAAGGTCGCTTGCGCTGCCTGCCACCTTGAGCTTGCTTGCATAGTTGGGATTGGAGAGCACGAAATCGCTTGCAATGACCGAGTCGGTGACCACTGCCTGCAAGTTGCCGTTGAGCATATCCTCAATGGCGAAGCCAATCTCGTCATAGGCCTTGATGGTAGCTTTGAATGAGGGGTTCTTCTGCATGAAGTCATCAAGGAAGATATGTCCGGTAGTCCCGAGCTGTACACCCACGGTCTTGCCGCTGAGGCTTGCAGTATTGGAAAGGGAAGAGTCAGCAATCGGGGCGAGGATGGCCTGGGTGATCACCATGATGGGGGTGGAGAAGTCCATGGTTGCCTTGCGTTCCTCAGTGACGGAGACACCGCTGGCGACTGCATCATAGGCCCCGTTGGCAAGACCGGCAAAAATGCCTTCCCATGCTACGTTGCGGATGGTGATCTTGACGTTGCTCACCTTTGCAATCTCATTGACCAGGTCAATCTCAAAACCGACGATATCGCCATTCTCATCGACGAACTCAAGCGGCGGCCAAGCACAGTTTGCAGCAAATACATACGATTTCCCGCTTTCCTTCTGGGCTTGTGCAAATAGGAGGCCAGAGGTCAGTACCAAAAGGATCATGAACAGGGCGGCTAGTTTTTTCATTGGATATCTCCTTCATTCGATATGCGAATAATGCATACTTATACATGATATGTCAACTATTGAAGAATAAATATACAGAAAAATCTGAAATTTTGCATAAAAATAGGGGGCCGAAGCCCCCCTCATGCTGATGCTTTGTTTACAGCAGGTTCCACTTCTTCTTCAACTCGTCAAACGATCCGTCCTTCTTGGCAAGTTCGAGACCCTTGTTCACCAAATCAAGCAACTCCTTGTTGCCCTTTTTCACGGCAATGGCGATATCTTCTTCGGTGAAGGGCTGGCCTGCCACGGAAAGCCTTGCCTTGTAGTTCTCGTTGGCTAGGACGAAGTCGCTGGCGATCAGCGAATCACAGACAGCAGCATCAACGTTGCCGTTGAGCAAGTCCTCGATGGCCAGACCGATATCATCGTAGGCCCTGCGGGTTACCGGATAGTTTTCCAAGGCGAAGTCACCGGTGGTACCGATCTGTACCCCGATTTTCTTTCCCGAAAGGTCGTCGATGCCTTTGACCTTTGCAGCATCGGAAGTGCGGATGATCACCACCTGTCCAGCCTGCAGGATGGGGGTGGAAAAGTCCATGCTGGCCTTGCGCTCTTCGGTCACGGTCACACCGCTTGCCACCCCGTCGTAAGCCCCATTTGCGAGACCTGCAAAAATGGTGTCCCAAGGAATGTTCTTGACGGTCATGGTGACGCCGACCTTCTCTCCGATGAGAGGCATCAATTCGACTTCAAAGCCGGTCAACTGACCATTTTCCACGAATTCGAGCGGTGGCCAGGTGGCGTCGGAAGCAAAGACATACCCCTCATTGCTCTCCTTTTTGCCTTGGGCAAACACCAGGCTGGAAAGCAAGAGCAGGACTGACAACAGAACAAGTATCTTGTGTTTCATGATAGACTCCTTACATAACATTCGTACGCCTATCATGCAAAGAGACGCTGGGAAAGTCAAGCAAGTGCATAATCATGCACACTTGCCGATCTAGAGCCCTACAATCCTGTTCGTAACCAACAGACCGATGATCAGGCCGAGAAACATTCCGCCGACCACCTGGCTGAACGAATGGCCAAGCATGGTCTTCAGGTTCTCGGGAGTAAACTGACCTTCGCGGTGAATGTCACTGAGGATTCTGCTCCACTCGTTGATGACCTCAGCCTGCTTGCCGGCAGCACGCCTGATGCCCATGGCGTCATGGATTACGATGGCAGCGAACGTTGCACTGATGGCAAAATATATGGAGCCGATACCCTCGGTGAAGGCAACGCTGGTTACCAGGGCAATCACTCCTGCAGTATGGCTGGAAGGCATTCCCCCGGTACTGAAAAGGAGTTTCCAATCGAGAATCCGCTCGAAGACCGCATTGACAAATGGTTTGAGAAACTGGGCAATGAAGAAAGCCAGTGCAGCGGAGAGAAATGGGGCATTTGACAACAGGTCCTGATTCATACCTTCTAAGGTAGCGGTTTTTCACCGCTTGCGCAAGAATGACTTGTGAATTACAGTTGCACACATCACCTGCATCGGAGCCATCATGCAACCTACCGTCCATAAGACTGATACCATCCAATTCTGGGTGCTCAACATTGCCTCGTTTCTCGCCCAGCTCACCATCGCCATGGTCAATCTTGCCTTGGTCTATCACCTTCGCTCGTTCTATATGCTGGGTGCTGACCAGATAGGCATAGCCGCTTCCCTCAGCCCGGCCACCTACCTGTTCTTCTGCATTCTTGGTTCGCGGTACACGGTTCATTTCAGGCCCCGTCATCTGGTTGAGCTCTCCCTTGCAGGCATGGCCGTTTCCGTATTGCTCTTCCTCCTTACCTCCACGTTGGGTGTTGCGTATGTTGCCCTTGCCTCATACGGTGCTTTCATGAGCCTTCTGTGGCCGCAGATTGAGGCATGGTTCTCCCGTGGCAAGGAGGGGGCTGCCCTGAACCGGGTGGCAAATGCCTTCAACTTCTCCTGGTCGTTCGGCGTAGGTATCTCTTCCTACATTGCCGGCTTGCTGGTGGAAGTCTCCACTACCACCCCGTTTGTGGTCTCTCTTGGTTTGTTTGGCGTGGTTTTCCTGCTGATTTTTC
>RZYT01000541.1 GCA_009930195.1 Spirochaetia bacterium
GTTGTTGCCTTTGGCCAGCTGACCTCTGAGCATATTGGCATATTCCTCTCGGATGTCATCGAAGTCATCGTTCTGGTTCGGGATCAGGATGGACTACTCGAATTCCTCGATGCTGGCGCTCAGATTCAGGAAAGAAAACTGAAAGCGGATGGAGCTGTCAAAATAGTTGAGAAAATCACACCAGCCGTCAAAGATGGCCGTCTTGTCCTCGTTCTGAGCCAGTTGGTAGTTGATGTCCTGAAATTGAATGGTTTTGGTATATAAGGCATCCGTTGCCTGGCAGATGCCATCGGGATGCATGCGCAGGTAAGGGATCGTCTGCTGGGCCGTTGCCGGAACCTTGCTGTCACGCTTGGCTCTGGCGATGGCGCTTTCAATGCGATTTCTTTCCTCGCGGCTGAGTTTTCGTTGAATGGTTTTCTTGTTGGACAATCGCTTTTACCTCCTTGTCCAGATTGGTTTGCCGCTCTACGGCGGCATAGAAGTTATCGGTCCGGTAGGGCCGCTTCTTCGGTCGGATGAATCGGCTCTGAATGAGCTGATATAGGATCTTTTCCAGGGGCTGACCGTTTCGTTCATACATGGCCAGCAGGAAAAAGGGCAGCATGGACAACACCATGAGCAGCGCTGCTGTGCTGACACTCATGTGGGGCTTGGCAAGAAAAAACAGCGGAACGCCCAGTAGAGCACCGCTGCCAAATGAAATCAGTTGTCGCTTGGTGAGATTGAGCATCACCTTGGTCTTGATCTTGGTCAGATCCTTGGGTACAGGGACATAGGCCACAGGCTTTCCTCCTTTCGCTTAATGGGCATTGAAGATGGATTTGGCAAGACTTCCGGTCTTGAACAGGGTGAAACAGAGCAGAACGGTATAGCCCAGGGTTGTCCATACAGCCTTGATGATGTCAGTTTCCGTGGCGATGTTCTGCACCAGGACGGCATAAATGCCGACACAGACCATGATGAGAAAGGCCTGGAAGGCTAGTGCCAAGAGGGACCGAAGATAATTCTGTCCCATACCGCCCCATTCCCGGTTGACCATGGTGGCCATGGGGATTGGTCCCACCGACGTGACCAGATAGATCTCGATCATTCGGCCATAGATGACCAGGAAGATACAGATACTCAGGGCTTGCATGGTAAAGCCAAT
>RZYT01000010.1 GCA_009930195.1 Spirochaetia bacterium
TCCGATCGGGTTGAGAAAACGGGATGTATAGAAGGTTGTGAACAGGCCTACAGGAAGTCTGAATAGTTTTGCAAGGAAGGTGCTCTCCCCAGCAAAGATGAACGGGAATGCATTAGGTGTCAGGATGTTCCTCCAAGATTCAATTGAGTGTACAGTATCGAAATAGGGGCAGGTGGTCAACCCAAGGACCCCACTCGGCCTTCCCCTTTGGACAGGTGTACAGAGAGATGTTGCCCACAGGCTTCTCCGTGTTGTAATAATCTTTGTTTTGCGATACAACAGTACCATTGAGAGGAGTGTATCCTGATGGAAGTACGAGTACGCTATGCCCCTTCGCCGACAGGTCTGCAACATATTGGTGGAGTGCGCACTGCCTTGTTCAACTATTTTTTCGCCCGTGCAAACGGAGGAAAATTCATCCTGCGTGTTGAGGACACCGACCGTGAACGGTACAGTGATGAGTCCTTGCAGGATTTGTACGACACCATGCGTTGGCTTGGTATCAACTGGGACGAAGGTCCCTTGGTGGGTGGCCCGTACGGCCCCTATATCCAGAGTGAACGGTTCGACCTGTACAAGCAGTATGCCCAGCAGTTGGTCCGTGATGGGAAAGCTTATTACTGCTACTGCAGTCCCGAACGACTGGAACAGATGCGCCAGCAGCAACAGGAGAGCAAGAGCGAGGTGCAAGGCTATGACCGGCACTGTCGCCATCTGAGTGCAGAAGAACGTGCCGAATATGAGAAGCAAGGCATCAAGCCGGTGATTCGTCTCAAGGTCCCTACCGAAGGCAAGACTACGTTCACCGATGTTTTGATGGGGGATATCACCCGACGAAACCGTGATGTCAGCCCAGACCCTGTCCTGCTGAAAAGCGACGGGTTTCCCACCTACCATCTGGCAAACGTCATCGACGATCATATGATGGGCATCACCCATATCATGCGCGCCCAGGAGTGGATTCCCTCAGGGCCGCTTCACATCCTGCTGTATGAAGCGTTCGGTTGGGAGCCTCCTTTGTACTGTCACCTGCCCATGGTCATGGGCAAGGACGGACAGAAGCTTTCCAAGCGGCATGGTTCGACTTCGGTCCGGGATTTCCGGGAAAAGGGATATCTCCCCGAGGCCCTGATGAACTATGTGAGCCTGGTGGGTTGGTCCTATGATGGACAGCGGGAGTTCTTCAGCAAGGAAGATCTTGAAGAGGTGTTCAGCCTTGAGAAGATCAACAAGGCTCCCGGTGTGTTCGACTACAAGAAACTCGATTGGTTCAATGGCCAGTACATCCGCCAGAAGGGGGATGATGAGCTTTTTGCTCTCCTGCTGCCGTATCTTGTCAATGCAGGCTTTCTCACCTTGCCGCTTTCTGATGATGCGAAACAGAAGATGGCCAGCCTGACAGCAGTGGTGAAGGAAAGGCTGAAGGTGCTTGGCGATGTGGTTGAGCTCAGCCGTTTCCTGTTTGAGGAACCGAAGTACGAGGATGTCTCTTTGTTCGCTGCCAAGGGTGTGCAGTTGCCTATGGCGTATGAAGCCCTGAAGAGAGCGTACGAAGTGCTTGCGAAGCGATTTGCAGAGGGAACAGAGCCCCATCTGATCGAAGAGGAACTGACGGGCCTTGCCGAGGAGCTCGGGGTGAAGGTGAATGCCATCTTCATGCCGATTCGTGTTGCGCTTACGGGCAGCACCGTCAGTCTCCCCTTGTTTGATTCCATTGGCCTGCTTGGGCAGGACAAGACATGTGCACGCATAGAAAACGCATTGGCTATACTGAAGAGAGAGGTACTGTAAATGGCAGAAGTAACGATGGACAAGATTGTCTCCTTGTGCAAACGACGTGGGTTTATTTTCCAGTCGAGCGAAATCTATGGAGGCCTGAACGGTGCGTATGATTACGGCCCATTGGGTGTGCAGCTGAAGAACAATATCCGCGATTTCTGGTGGAAGGAGATGACCCAGATCCACGATGGCATCGTGGGCCTCGATGCTTCCATCCTGATGCATCCCCGCGTATGGGAAGCCAGTGGTCACGTCTCCAATTTCAGTGACCCCATGGTCGACTGCAAGCAATGCAAGTCCCGCTTCCGTGCCGACCAGATTGACCTCAACGGTGCCTGTCCGACTTGTGGTACGAAGGACAGCTTCACCGAGCCGAGAAACTTCAATCTGATGTTTGCCACCCACATTGGTGCCAATGCCGATGCCAGTTCGACCATCTACCTCAGGCCTGAGACCGCCCAGGGCATTTACGTGGATTTCAAGAATGTTGTTTCCTCCAGCCGCGTGAAGATTCCTTTTGGCATCGCCCAGGTTGGAAAGTCGTTCCGCAATGAGATCACCACCAAGAATTTCATCTTCCGCTCATGCGAATTTGAGCAGATGGAGATGCAGTGGTTCTGCAAGCCCGGCAGTGATGAGTCCTGGTTCTCCTACTGGAGAGAACAGAGGATGGCGTTCTATCACAAGATGGGCATCAAGCCGAGCAGCCTCAGGTGGCATCAGCATGGGCCGGATGAGCTTGCCTTCTATGCAAAGGATGCGTATGACATCCAATTCCTCTTCCCGATGGGTTGGCAGGAACTGGAGGGAGTGCACAGCCGCACCGACTATGACCTGACCCAGCACCAGACCTTCAGCGGCAAGGAGATGACCTATCTCGATCCCGAGACCAACGAGCGGTACATCCCGTATGTGGTGGAGACCTCTGCAGGCCTTACCCGCAATGTCCTGATGGCGCTCAGCGATGCCTATGACGAGGAAGAGCTTGAAGGTGGCGATGTCCGCACCGTACTTCACTTCCATCCCCGTCTTGCCCCTGTTGAGGTGGCTGTCCTGCCTTTGGTGAAGAAGGACGGCATTGCCGAATTCGCTTCCAAGCTGGAAAAGGATCTTCGTGAGGATTTCTCCACCTTCTATGATGTCAGCGGAGCAATCGGCCGCAGATACCGGCGTATGGATGAGATCGGCACCCCGTATTGTGTCACCGTTGACTATCAGACTCTTGAGGACAACACGGTGACCCTGCGCCTGCGCGACAGCATGGAGCAGACCAGGGTTTCGATCTCCGACCTTGTGGCCACCATCAAGCAGGCCACCAAGGAGTACAAGCGGGTGGAGCGGTAGGATGAACAATGCATTGAAGACCTTGATGGACCGTGGGTTCATCAAGGCATGTACGGATATGGACGCACTCAGTGACCTCATGGACAAGGAGAAGGTCACCTTTTATGTCGGGGCTGACCCGACAGGCAAGAGCCTGCACATCGGGCATATGGTTCCGTTTTTTGCCATGCATCATCTGCAACTGGCAGGACACAATCCCATTGCACTGGTGGGTGGGGGAACGGCCATGATCGGCGATCCTTCGGGAAAAACCGAGATGCGCAAGATGCTCACTCCTGAGCAAGTTGCCGAAAACTGCAAGTCCATCAAGGACCAATTGGGGACGGTCGTGGATTTCTCCGAGCATCCCGAAAATGGTATGGGCAAGGCTGTCATGCTCAACAATGCCGACTGGCTGACCGACCTGAACTACATCACGTTCCTCAGGGAGATCGGCAGGCATTTCTCGGTCAACCGGATGCTGACATTCGAATCCTACAAGCAACGCCTCGAACGGGGGCTCAGTTTCATTGAGTTCAACTACCAGCTTCTGCAGTCGTATGATTTCTATGTCCTGAACAAGGACCAAGGATGCCGCCTTCAGATCGGTGGGGACGACCAGTGGGGCAACATTGTCAGCGGCATCGAGCTGATTCGCAAGATGGGCGGCAATGAGTGTTACGGGTTGACCTTCAACCTGATCACCCGTGCTGACGGCCACAAGATGGGCAAGAGTGAGAAGGGCGCGGTCTTCCTTGATCCCGAGCTCTTCAGCTCCTACGATTTCTACCAGTACTGGCGCAATGTCAATGATGCCGATGTGGTGAAGTTCCTCAAGCTGTTCACCTTCCTCCCTTTGGAAGAGATTGCACAGTATGAGGGCGAGGGTGTGAACATCAACGAGGCCAAGGAGCGGCTTGCCTATGAGCAGACTCTGATCATCCATGGTCAGGAAGAGGCTGAGAAGGCCCGTACTGCAGCCAAGGCTATGTTCCAAGGAGCAAATCTTGGGCAGGAAGGCCGTGAGGGCATGCCCTCCCTTACCCTCGAAAGGTCGGTTCTGGAAGCAGGGATTCCTGTGCTCGAGCTGTTCAGCAAGACCGATCTCGCCGCTACCAACAGCGATGCGAGACGCTTGGTGAACGGTGGCGGTGCATGGATCGGTGAGACACGGATCGATGATCCGAAGGCTCTCATTGACTGCACGTTCCTCGATGACTTTGATGAGATGATTCTCAGAGCGGGAAAGAAGCGGTATTTCCGTATTGTGGTGGAAAATTGAAGAAATAAAGAGGAGGGGGATTCCCCCTCTCCTTATTGGGAGATAGACAATGAAACGAATCGTTGGTGTTCTTGTGGTGATGCTCTTGGTGCTTGGGACAATTGGGTCCCAACCGGTTTCCGAAGTCCAGGTTGCTCAGCCGTTGGAGGTTCAGTTTGCCGTCATGGCTGGTCCTACCGGCTTTGCTTCAGTGGCTCTTGCTGAGAACGGGGGAAAAATCAGTGATGAGCTGAAGGTGAATCTTCAGGTGTTCCCATCACCGAACGAGGTCATTGCCCGTTTGGCCAATGGGGAGTTGGATTTTGCTGCGCTTCCCTCAAACCTTGCTTCAACCCTGTATAACCGGGGACTTAAGGTGAAGCTGGCTGCAGTCATCGGAAACGGCATGCTCAGTGTCCTTTCCAGCGATGGATCTGTCCAGGGTGTGGACGACTTGCTTGGAAAGACGGTCCATGTCCCCGGAGCGGGCTCAACACCTGATCAGATGAGCCAGCTTCTGCTCATGCAGGCAGGCCTGGAGGCAGGCAAGGACGTCGTGCTCGATTATTCGATTGCAGCACCTGCACAGCTTGCCCAGATGGTGATTGCCGGCAAGGTGAAGCTTGCCATGTTGCCCCAGCCGTTTGTTTCCATGATCTTGGGCAAGAGTGCGAAGGCTGCCGAGGTCCTGGATGTACAGGAACTCTACAGCAGCTTGTCCGGTTTTGAAACCTACCCGATGACGGTGCTGGTGGTGAGTGAGGCATTCATGAAGAATCATCCTCGTGCGCTTGCGACTGTCCTCTCCACCTATGAGAAGTCGGTGGCTTGGGTAAATGCAAATCCCCAGGAAGCAGGAAAGGCGATTGAGAAAGCTGGCATCATGGCAGCTGCCATGGCCACCCCTGCGATTCCGTACTGCAATCTGGTCTTTGTTCCCAGTTCTGAAGCAAAACAAGCCGTTCTGGCTTACTACAGCTTCCTGCACTCATTCAGCCCCGCTGCAATAGGGGGATCTGTTCCTGGTGACGACCTGTTTTTCTAAGGTGCGTGTATGCAAAGGATAAAGCGGAATCTGGTGCTTCTTGTCTCATCGCTCCTGCTCCTGCTGATATGGCAGGCAGGTTCGATGTTGCTCGATAGTCAGATTCTGCTTCCTGGCATTCCTCCTGTGGTGCATGCGTTGCGTACGCTCATTGCCCAGCCTCCCTTTGCTCACAATATCTTGGCAACGGCCTTGCGAGCGTTGCAAAGCTTTCTGATCATCGTGTTCAGTGCCACGGTGGTCGGCGTGCTTGCAGGCAGATGTGACTACGTGAGCATTGCACTCCGGCCCTTTGTGACCACGGTCAAAGCCATTCCGGTAATGAGCATCATCCTGCTTGCTTTCATCTGGTTCTCCAGTGGGACCGTTCCCCTCTTCTCTGCCTTTTTGATGGGTTTCCCCGTCATGTATGTGCAGATTGAGATGGGGGTGAGACAGCTGGACCACAATCTTGAGGAGATGTGCAGCCTCTATGATTTCAGGTTCTCCGACAAGTTGGTTCATTTTGTCATCCCATCGATGACCAGCTGGTTCATCGCCGGGTCGAGAACCGCCTTGTCCATGGTATGGAAGGTGGTGATTGCAGCCGAAGTCCTGACCGTTCCCCAGTATGGGGTGGGCGCACGGATGCAACTTGCGCAGGTGCAGCTGCAGACCGACCTGGTGCTTTCCTGGACGCTGATCGCCATCCTGCTCACCGCAGTCGGAGACCTGTTGTTTGATGCGTTGGTGCTGTGCTGTGCGCGCCTGAAGCGATTGCTTGATGCGAGGGGGGTGCCATGCAGTTCCTCGAGATAAGCAAGCGATACGGGCACAATGTTATTTTTGATCACTTTTCGCTGGATATACCTCCCCAAACGATTCTCTCGGTCGTCGGCCCCTCCGGGGAGGGAAAGACGACACTGCTGCAGATGGCCGCAGGTCTGCTCGAACCGGATGGGGGAAGAGTCAGCAAGGAGAGCAGCGAGGAAGGGAGTGTCAGCTACTTGTTCCAGGAGAGTCGTCTGCTCGGTTCCTGCACTGTGTATGCCAATGTGGAACTGGCTTTGCGCAGTTCCCATACTTCGGTGGCGGAACGGCAGTCGATAGCATTGCACTATCTGCAGATGGTTGGTCTTTCCGATAGCCTTGGCCTCTATCCGGCACAACTGTCCGGAGGTATGCGCCAGAGAGTGGCCATTGCGCGGGCTTTTGCCCACCCTGCCAACCTGATGCTGCTTGATGAGCCGTTCCAGAGCCTCGATATCAAACTGAAGTTTTCCTTGGTTGCTGCGTTTCTGAACCTTTGGGAGGAGCGTCCCAGAACCACGTTGTTCGTCACCCATGACCCGAAGGAAGCGCTCATGCTGGGCGACGCTGTCTGTTGTCTTGGTGATCCGAAACAGCCCCTGTGGTACCAAAAAATAGATATTCCCCGCAATGCGAGGAATATCTCAGATGCAAACATGTTGGCTTGGGAAGCTGTGTTGGTGAACACACTGGTGAACGCCTAGAGTTCCACCTTCCAAAGCCCGTGCAGATTGCAGTACTCGTAGACGGCCACAGCCTTCTCGTTGTCCAAAGCAAAGGTTGCATGGGGCTTGCCGTCAACCGGCAGACTCTTGCGCATGCCACCCATATCGGTCTGGACATAGATGAATGCAATGTGGTGTTCCGTGGTCATCGGATGGTCAACCGATCCCACGTTCACCGAAAGCTTGTTTCCCTCGACGGTAACTACGGGCACATGCTTTTCCTTGGCAGCATCAACGGTGTTGGCCTTCAGAACGATCATCTCCTCGCCGCAGCAAGAGATTTTCGGCCCACGGTCGATGACCTTGGCAACAATGTTTCCACAATGTTTGCAAATGTAAAATTCTTGTTCTTTCATCGGTATTCTCCTTGATGTCAGTATACCCCAGATTCCTCCCCTCGTACAGACGAGTTTGCCCCGGGACAAAAGGAGAGGCAGGCCATCGGCCTGCCTCATCATTGGTTGGTCCTTGGTATCAGACATACCCTTGGGCGATCATAGCCTCGCTTACCTTCAGGAATCCCGCGATGTTCGCTCCGTCGACATAGTTGTCCCTGGTACTGTACTTCTCGGCAGCATTGCTGATGGAAGAGAAGATGTTCTTCATGATCAGCTGAAGCTGTTGGTCCACCTGCTGAGGAGTCCACTGGAGCTTCTGGCTGTTCTGGGCCATCTCCAGACCGGAGACGGCGACTCCGCCTGCATTGGAAGCTTTGCCCGGAGCATGGAGTATGCCAGCATCCTTGAAAATGGCATCCGCTTCCAGAGTGGTCGGCATGTTTGCACCTTCGCCTACCAATTGGATGCCGTTGGTGATCAGGTTCTTTGCATCCTTGGCGTTGATCTCGTTCTGGGTTGCGCAGGGGAATGCATAGTCAGCCTTTACATCCCAGAGGGGATTGCTTTCCGCTCCGCCATTGTGTGGGATGTAGGTCGCTTCAGGGAACTGCTGGGCATACTCTGCGATTCTTCCTCTTCGTACGTTCTTCAGCGTTTTCACAAAGGCGAGCTTCTTTGCATCAATACCGCTGGGATCGAGCAGAACACCGGTGGAGTCACTGAGAGAAACAGGCTTGGCACCCATATGCAGGAGTTTTTCCACGGTGTACTGGGCTACGTTTCCGCTGCCGCTCACCAAACAGGTCTTTCCATCCAAGCTCTTTCCCTTCGCTTCCAGAATTGCTGCAGAAAGGTAGACAAGTCCGTAGCCGGTGGCTTCGGGGCGAATATACGATCCACCGTACGAGGGTCCTTTGCCGGTGAGCACACCGACCGAGCGATTGGCAAGGCGCTTGTACTGGCCGTACATGTAGCCGATCTCTCTTCCTCCCACACCGATGTCTCCGGCAGGGATGTCGGTATCTTCCCCGATGTGTCGGAAGAGCTCAGTCATGAGACTTTGGCAAAAGCGCATCACCTCGTTGTCGCTCTTTCCCTTCGGATTGAAATCACTGCCGCCTTTTCCGCCGCCCATGGACAGGCCGGTGAGGCTGTTCTTGAAGGTTTGCTCAAAAGCGAGGAACTTGAGGATGGAGAGATTGACGGAGGGATGGAACCTAAGGCCCCCCTTGTACGGGCCGATTGCAGAGTTCATTTGCACCCGGTAGCCGCGATTGATTTGCAGCTGCCCATCGTCATCAATCCAGGGAACGCGGAACATGATGACCCGCTCAGGTTCAACGAGTCTGTCGAGGACTTTGTGATACACGATCTGAGGCAAATCATCCACCAGATTGTCAATGGAGGCAAGGAAGGAGGTGACAGCTTGGATGAATTCAGGCTGATTGGGGTCAGTCTTGACCACATGGTCGAGAATGGATTGGGTAACGTCATGCATGGTGGGTATCACTCCTCGTAGATTCGTATAAATATACAGTAAACTGCATACGATACTAGTGAATTTTGCAAAGTTGGTAAAGGGTTTAGGAATTGAGAAAAAATACCCCTATTCTTTTGCGGTATGCGTAAAAAGAGCACGCATGCTGTTTGCTCTGCGGTGTACCGCAACACAGAACTCTTGTTTTGCCCATTTCCACAATTTCCAAAAAGATGAAAAACATGAAAAAAAAGCTGGGAACATTCCCAGCTTCGTCTCCGATGCATACTTGCGGATGGCCGGATACTGCCTTTCTTCGTGTACTTATCCCCGCTTGCGCGAAAGCACATCTGTCCAGCATGCATTGGCATCATGCAACACATCCTCCACGGAAAGGGAGAGGACCTTCCGGTGCTGCATCAGCATTCTGCCCTGGCAGAAGAGTGTATCCACGTCGCTTGCCTGCGCGGAATACACCAATGCACTGAAGGGGTCGTTGAGCGGGGTGAGATGACTCTTGTGCAGGTCCACCAGGAGAATGTCGGCTTCCATACCCGCTTCCAAGCGGCCAATGCGATGGTCGAGTCCCAGGGCCTTGGCCCCGTTGGTGGTAGCCATGCCCAGGACCTGATACGGGGAGAGCTTGGTGTTGGTGGGGGTGTAGACACGCCCGATCAGGGAAGCGACATGCATCTCCTCAAAGAGGTTGAGGTTGTTGTTGCTCGAGGCTCCGTCCGTCCCCAGTGCCACGTTCAGCCCATGCTCAAGAAACTTTGAGACAGGGGCAAGCCCGCTGGAGAGCTTGGCATTGCTGCTGGGGTTGTGCACGATGGTTGCATCAACTTCTTTGAGAATTTCCAGCTCTTCATCACAAAGATGCACGCAATGTGCCAGCAGCAGCCTGATGTCATCCAGACACCCAAGTTCCTTGAGATAGGCGAGCGGGGTGGCGTTGAACTCCTGTACGCTGTCCTCAACCTCTTTTCTGGTTTCACTGAGGTGGGTATGCAGCAAGGCTCCATGCTCTTTTGCCAAGTCGTGTGCATACTGGTAGGTCTCCTTGGGACAGGTGTAGATGGCATGGGGGGCATAGTCGAATTGGATTCTGCTCTCCGGGTGGCTGCGAAAGCTTCTGAGCAGCGCCTCTGACTTTTTGACACGTTCTTTTGACTGCTGGAGGTCACCAAACAAGGTGATGCCAATGCTTGCCCTGATGCCGCCCTCAATGATGGCTTGTGCAGTGCTGTGCTGGTTGAAGTACATGTCTGCAATGGTTGTCACTCCGTTCTGGATGCTTTCGACAATACCAAGCCGTGATGCGAGCAGGATATCCCGCTCGGTCAGCTGGTCCTCAATGGGGAAGATCTCGGCAAGCCACTCCTGCAAGGTCGGCAGGTCGTCCTTGTAGTTTCTCATCAGTCCCATGCTCAGATGGGTGTGCGCATTGACCAGGGCGGGCATGGCCAAAAGAGAGGAGGCGTCTATGATATGGTCCGGATGGAAGGAGGGCTCTGCTTTCCCTACAAATGCTATATGGGTGCCATCGATGCCGATGTCAGTGCGAAGACTATACCCTTCCTTGGTCATCGGGATGACCAAGGCATTGGAAATGAGTGTTTTCATGGAGCAATAGTATCATAAGGCGGCTATGCAGTCACCTTGTTGCGTTTGATCTTTTTGGTGCTGGTCATATCCATAGGCTCATCCAGGATGGTGAGCCGGGAGATTTTCTTGTATCCGGAAACCTGTTGGTTCACTTCCTTGATGACACGCTCGAGATCTTCCTGCATGGCAACGGGGTGTTCATTGTAGTAGTCCTTGTTTGGATAGATGACAGCCTCGATGAGCTCCGCAGGCACCCCTTTTTTCTCCTGATAGCCGCGGATGAGAATCTGCTCAACTTGGGTGTACAGTTGGAAAAGGTCCTCTATTTCCTCTGGGTATACGTTCTTGCCTCCTTCGGTGACGATCAGGTTCTTCACCCGGCCTTTCAGATAGAGGTAGTTCTCCTTGTCGAGCCAGCCAAGGTCGCCGGTTTTCAGATACCCCTGTTCATCAAAGAGGGCCTTGGTATTCTCCTCATCCTTGTAGTACCCATTGGTGACATTCGGTCCCTTTACCCGTATCTCCCCAACACCGGTTGCATCGGCATCGGCAATGATCATTTCCACCAACGGGAAGACCATGCCCACTGATTCCACCTTGAAGTGGCTGACCGGATTGAGGGTCAGGATGGGACTGGTCTCCGTAAGGCCATAGCCTTGGATGAAGTCGATGCCCAACTGCTGGAACTGCTTGAAGACCTTCGGGGAGAGCGGCCCGGCACCGCAGATGCAGATATGATTGTGGTCAAGCCCGATCTTGCTGAGCAGCAGCTTGTTGAATGCGGGGCGGAAGACATTCCAATGCAGCTGTTTCTTTGCAAAGCCGTTGATCACCATCATGGTATGCACCAACGCATTGACGAAGAAGCCCTTCTTCTTCACCTGCTTCATCATGCCCGCAAGCAGTTTGTTGTAGAGCAGGGGGATTCCCATGAAGAACGTCACCTTGCCCTGGGTAAGGTCATTGATCATCCTGCTGACGACAATTTCCTGACCAAACACACACTCAGCGCCAAACTTGATGGATTCCAGCAAGACTGCCGTACAACAGTAGGAGTGGTGCAGAGGCAAGAGTGCATACAGAACATCAGTCTCGTCCAGGTTGAGGAAGATCCCATCACAGGCTTGGTACAGGTCACTGACAATATTTGCATGCGTGAGCATGGCTCCCTTCTCATTGCCGGTGGTCCCGCTGGTGAAGAGTATGGCCGCAAGGTCGTGCTCATCGGTCGGCACCCGCTCGAAGCCCACAGAAGGGGTGAGTTCATTGAGGGAGAGGCAACGGTCACTCTTGCCTTGCAGGCAGGCAAGTCCTTTGAGGTTTGCATACCAATCTTTCTGTGGATCAAGCGCCTCAATGACAGGTTTGTCCGCAAAGACAAATGAAGCATCCACATAGCTGGAAAGGTTCTCAACCCGATCGATGTGCAACTGGTTGTCCAGCGGTACCACGATTGCACCGCAATAAAGGGTAGCGAGGTAGGCAATGGCCCAGGCCGGGCTGTTCTTTCCGTTGATGATGATTCGATCGCCTTTGGAAATCCCACGTTCCTGCAGATACGAACCAACCTGTTTCACTTGGGCAAGGATCTCGCTGAAGGTGAGCGTAGCCCGTTCCGGGCGGAATACGGTAAACCCATTTCTCCATCCGAATTTCTTCTCGGTTATCAACAGAAGGTCGATGATGGTTGGCCATTGGCCTTGGAAGTATGTACCGCGATATTGGTCCAGCTCATCCCAGGAGTGTTTCATATAAGGGTTCTCTCCACGCACATCAGTATGATAGAAACATACTATTCTCCCTCCCGGGACGATAGCAATTCTGATTTTCACAGAACTAGCCCTTTTTGTCAAGAAAAGGATAAATTGTTTCAGCTGAAATGTTTGGGCTTCTAGTGAAAACGTACTACCGGGAACCAAATATCCTTTTATCATACAACAATGCAGAGATATCCGCATACACAACATCGCTGATGGCTTTCAGGCGCTTGCGATCGTTGCTTCCGCTGAGGACTGCTACCGTATAACCGGCTTTAGACCGCTTTGCGAACAGCATGTCGGTGATCGTATCTCCGACCATGGCGACTTCATGACTTTCGATGCCTGCCTGTTTGCAGAACACCTGGAAAGCTTCGGGATGCGGTTTGCGGCGGTAATGGCTATCCCGCGAACTTACAAAGTCCACCATTTTCTCAAGACCCATGAGGGAGAGAAAGAGCGTAGTTGAGCTGTCATTGTCATTGGTGATGATTCCGATGGCATATCCGGCTTTCTTGAGTTCGTGAAAGAGCGTCTGCTGGATGGTGAAATCCATCGTTCGCAATTTCTCCGTCAACAGTACCTCACTGTTCTTCACGCTCTGGTGATAGCCACGGATTGCCTTGATGGCATTGACGCGGTAGCGGAGGCAGTAGACAAGAAATCGCCGAAGGATGCGTACAGGACGATGGGTGAACACCAAACCCTTGGGCAGGCATTTCCCCTTTTCATCGATTCCCATCAGCTCAAGCATTGCACGCTTTGCTTTCAGGTGCTCCCTTCTTCCCATCGAGGTGAAGGTTTTGTCGATGCCCTCTTTCAGGACATCTTCCCACACCTGAGCATAGTCAAAGAGCGTTCCATCCTTATCAAAAATGATTCCCTTGAGTTTCTCTGCCGTTTGTGCCATGTTGGGGTATCATACGAGAAGCAGCATGGTTCTGGCTAGGGGGGAATGGGGTGCAGGATACAACAAATGCGGTCATTAAGCGTACAAAACTCTTTGCAAAGCAGGTGGAAACGCTTCGATTCAGCTGTGATTGCTATATTTACAATCCGTTGGACTACGCATGGCTCATGCATGAAGCGTATCTGCAATCCTATGTAAAGAAGCCGGTGAAGACCCTGCTGGTAGGCATGAACCCAGGCCCCTTCGGGATGGCGCAGACCGGTGTCCCGTTCGGGGAGATCAATGCAGTGAAGGAGTTCCTCAAGCTCTCCCAGCCGATCGGCAAACCCCTTGCAGAACATCCGGCCAGGCCCATCCTGGGACTAGAGACCAAGAGAAGTGAAGTCAGCGGCAAACGGTTGTGGTCCCTGATGCAGGCACACTATCGGACAGCTGAGGCTTTCTCCCAGGAGATGGCAATCTTCAATTATTGTCCGCTGGTGTTCATGCAGCGGACCAAGACGGCCAAGAACATGACTCCCGACAAGCTTGCAAAGGGTGAGCGCCTGGCCTTGCAGACGATCTGCGATGCGTATCTGGGTGATATCATCACCATTTTGGAGCCTACGTTTCTCATTGGTGTGGGGGTGTATGCCTATCAGATGCTGGAGAAAGTGAACAATGGGAACAGTGAGCGCCGTGTAGCATCCATCCTTCATCCAAGTCCGGGAAATCCCCAGGCAAACAAGGGTTGGGATGAAAAAGCGGGTGCCGTTTTCAGGGACTTGGGCATCTGGTCGGAGACCGAGTTTTGATATGTATCTTTTATGAGGCCAATTTATCACTTTTAGTTGGTAATTGTCCATAAATCATGTCTGATGGTTTTGATGAATGCAAAAATGTTACTAGACAATCATGTATGGCTTTGATACTCTAGTATGCATGGATACCGTGTGTTCGCGACCGGCTTATGCAAAGATCAATCTTCATTTGGCCGTCGGGTTGCCTTATCCGGATGGGTACCATCCCATTCAGTCCTTGTTTGCTTTGGTTGATCTCTCTGATGACCTTGAGGTGAGCTGGGAGAGGCGTACGACGTTCTCAGTGAATGTGACCGGGTTGGAAGCGTACTGCGAGAAAGATTGCGATACCCTGACGAAGGCAGCCCGCCTCTGGCATGAAGCCGGGGGGTGTCCCTTGCAGCTCTCCATACGGTGCCAGAAACGCATACCTGTCCAAGCAGGGCTTGGGGGTGGTTCCAGTGATGCGGCCACGCTCTTGCTTCTCTTGCAGGAGATTGCCGGTGAAAGGGCTTTGGAACAAAAAGTCCTTGAGCAGGTCGCTCTCAAGGTGGGGAGTGATGTGCCTTTCTTCCTTTCCGGTGCAAAAAGCGCCGTGGTAACAGGAAGAGGGGAGCATGCAACCCCTGTAGAGGCGAAAAATCTCGCTGCATTGCTTGTCATGCCGACAGACTTTGCCATTTCCACATCATCTGCGTATAGGCTGTTGGACGAGTCAAGGCACGGGAAAGAAAGCATTCGGGCGATGAGTATGCAGGAAATGTTGTACGTATATGAAAAATCTTCCGCACAGTGGAAAGGTTTGTTATATAATGATTTTCAAGCATGCGCACAAAACAAGGGCTTTTATGGGGAGTTGATGCACATCAGTGAACCGTACAAAGGTTTTGGGAGCATGACCGGGAGCGGGGCCTGCTGGTTTTTCGTCAGTGAGGATAAGGACGAAGTCCAAGCAGTGCATGCGGCAGTTGTTGCGGCGTTTGGTGGTAAGGTCAGATGCTGGATTACACGATTGTTGCCCTGATTTGATAAGATAGATTGGCTTCTTGGAGGATATTGTGGACATATCAGAAGTACGCGTGCGGAAGGTCAACCAGGTAGGAAAACTCAAGGCGTATGTTACCGTGACGTTTGACAATCAGTTTGTTGTGCACAACATCAAGATTATTGAGGGGCGTGACGGTGATTTTATCGCTATGCCCAGCAGACAGCTAGCCAATGGTGAGTTCAAGGATGTCGCTCACCCCATCAGCAGTGAGTTTCGTGACCATTTGCAGCAGGTTGTCATGGATGCCTATGCGAATGATACCTCTGATGTTGAGATGGCCGGGGAGCTGTAAATACCGTCTGGACAAATATGGGGATTTACGCTACTGTCATAACCGTTGTTGGGAAGTCGCCAAGCGGTTAAGGCTCTGGTTTTTGGTGCCGGCATCGGGGGTTCGAATCCCTCCTTCCCAGGAGAGGGCAATTCACAGTGTGGATTGCTCTTTTTATTTGCCCAAGCACTTGTCTTTCACGATGAAAACTCTCTATACTCATTTTCTGGTGGTATAGAAAATACCCAAAATGCTATGGTAATTGGACATCATCCGATGGGCCAATGAGAGTACAAGGAGTTTCATATGTCTGAAAACAAGAGCCTGAAGGCTGAACTGAGAACCGAGGATTTCGGTAGTGCCGGATCCCGCCGCCTGCTTCGTGCAAAACGCATTCCTGCTGTCATCTATGGAAAGAACGAGCCTGTTCATCTTAGCCTGGATGCACGTGAGTTCTCCAACAAAATGCGCCACTTCTCAGAAACCGCTCTGTTGAAGATTTCTGTTGGAAAGAAAAATTATGAGTGTCTGCTCAAGGATTATCAGGAAGATCTCATGAAAGGCGAGATCAAGCATGTCGACTTTTTCGAGGTTACCCGTGGTCATGCACTGCGCACCTTGGTTTCCATCGTTCTGAAGGGCAATCCGGTTGGAACGAAGGAAGGTGGTGTCCTTGATCAGGTTATCCATGAAGTTGAGATTGAGTGTCTGCCCAAGGATCTTCCCGAAGCTCTCGAGGCAAACGTCTCTGCACTGAAGATCAACCAGTCGATCCACCTCAAGGACCTCATCATTCCTGCGAATGTCAAGATTCTTGATGACCTGTCCAAGACCGTAGCATCCGTGAAGGGTGTCAAGGCAGAGGCTGCCCCTCCTGCTGTAGACGAAGCGGTCGCTGAACCCGTAGCTGAGGCTGAAAAGGCTAAGAAATGAGGTTGATGCTTGGTCTGGGTAATCCCGGCACCAAGTATGAGCACACCCGACACAACGTCGGCTTTGATGCGGTTCAGTCATGTGCAGCGTTTTTTCAGGTAAAGCTGAAAAAGCGCTGTTTTCGTCTTTACCGACAGGCTCATGTGCAGATGGGTGAACAAGAAGTGCTCTTGGTGCAGCCGCTTACCTATATGAACAACAGTGGAAAAATTCTCCGTCACTGGCCTGCGGTGCAACCTCATGATATGGTGGTGGTCTGTGATCAGCTGGATCTTCCTCCTGGGATGATCCGCATCCGAAAAGGTGGCTCATCTGCAGGACACAATGGGCTCAAGAGCTTGATGGAGCACCTGGGAAGCGGCGATTTCATTCGTATTTATGTCGGGGTCGGAAGACCTGCCGAGGGTTCCGGGGTTATTGACCACGTCCTGGGCCGTTCTTATGATCCCGCCTTGCAGGCTGGTGTCGATCTTGCGGCCCAGGCTTTGGCGGAATTGGTTCAGGGAACTCCTGTTGAGGAGGTGATGCTTGCCTACAACCGACGTAACCGTAGTACGTGAGGTCCTGTCATTTCTCCTGAAGCACGGAATTGCCTCCGATGCAGGGATTGCCGTCGCCTTCAGTGGTGGTTGTGACTCCCTTGCCCTGCTGGCTGCCCTGAAAGCGGCTTCTCCCGGTAGGCCTTTGCTTGCGCTGTATGTGAATCATCAGCTCAGGGATGAGAAGGAACTGGAGCGGGAACTGCAGCTGAACCAAGAGAACTGCAGAAAGCTTTCGGTGGATCTTCAGGTACTCGATCTGGGCAAGCAACGAGTTGCAGAGCTGGCAGCACAGCGGGGCGGGGGCATCGAGGATGCAGCACGCACCCTTCGCTACGAAGCCTTGGCAGCAGCATGCCGCACTGCAGGTTTCCGTTATCTTGCAACTGCGCACCATGCCGATGACCAGCTTGAGACGTTGCTCATGCATCTTTTCCACGCTTCCTCCATCACCAGTATGCAGGGAATCCATGCCATCCGGAATCTCGATGCGCAGGTGTGCCTGATCAGGCCGATGCTTGCCCTGGAACATGCCAAGCTTGAGGAGTATCTATCTGGGCTGGGGTTGGTTTGGTCTGAGGATTCGACCAATGGAGAGCACACCTTTTTGCGAAACGCGATCCGTCATACCTTGGTCCCCCAGATCCGAACGCTTTTTCCCGAGCCCTATCAGGCCGTGCAGCGGATGAGTGACCGGTTTTCGGATGTCGGTGCCTTGCTTGATGAACTGGTTGATGCGGCAATGGGCATGGTGATGTTTGCTGATGAGGGTCTCTCGTTCCCACTGGAAACCTACCAAGCATTGCATCCCAGTGTTGCCCAATTGTTTCTCTATCGGTTGGCTCAGCATTTCCAGAAAGAGAAGCGGGTCAGCTTTGGGTTTGTCGATCGCTTGCTTTCGACTCTGGGCAAAAGCTGTTCGGCTTCCCGATGGGTCATTGAGAGTACCGGGATGGTTGTCTCTCTGGCACAGTCGAAGGTAGAGTGGAAACGGATGGATCGGATCTGGAACTTCTGCCTGCCTCTCGAATGCCCTGAAGCCGCGCAAACCCTGGATGTGGGAAATGGGGTGGTGTTCTCCATCCAGCAGGAGAATCCTGCTGTCGATCCAACGCTGCTCCGCATTGATGCATCGATGCTGGACAAGCCTGTGCTTCGTTCAGCCACCGATTCGGACACGATTGCCTTGGAAAGCGGGGTGGTGAGCATACGAAAATTGTTGGCACAGTATAAAATAGATCGCGCGAGGGTTGCCGCTGTACCGGTGTTGGCCGATAGGTCTGGTGTGGTAGCGGTCTTTGCACGCTCATTCGGTGGGCGTGATCGTCTTGCAAAGCGGTTCAAAGCTCCCCTTGCCCGAAGGTTGACAAATATATATAGTAGTAACAAAAGGAACGATTGCAGTGAAATTGAGAAAAGATAGCCAAGACAGCGGATCGGATAAGGGGCCGGATAATCAGGATTCCAACCAGTATTGGCAGGGTCCTCCCAAGGATGGCAAGAAGCCGTCTTTCAAGCCTTCAAACAATCCCAAGAACCGGTTCGCCCTGATAGTGTTTGTCACCTTGGCGATTATGTTTGCCTATATGTTCTTCGATTCTGCTGGTGCTGCGAAGGACCAGGTTGTGCCGTACACAACTTTCCTTGCCTATGTGGACTCCGGTCAGGTTGTGCAAGTTGAGATCAAGGAACAATCGTTGATCCGATTCTCCCTCAAGAATGGCATAACCGCCCAATCGAGGATTCCCTATTTTGATGAGAATCTCCTTCCTTCCCTGAAGGGAAAGGGCATTGCAGTGACGGGCTCCGTGCAGGAGATCTCATTCCTTCAGGTCATTCTGCAACTGCTCCCCTGGATCATCTTCATTGGCTTTACCATCATGCTGTACCGTCAGTCCAGTGGGCTCAACGGGAAGATGATGTCCACGCTGGGAAAAAGCAAAGCCAAGGAGTACATGGAGACCGACACAAAGACAACCTTCAAGGATGTTGCCGGGCAGGTTGAAGCCAAATACGAGTTGGAGGAAGTCGTGGCCTTCCTCAAGCACCCCGACCATTTCACCAAGGTGGGGGCGAAGATTCCCCGCGGCGTTCTGCTTGTCGGTCCCCCGGGAACCGGAAAGACCCTTCTGGCCAAAGCTGTTGCCGGTGAGAGTGGTGTTTCGTTCTTTCACACCAGCGGTTCCGACTTTGTGGAGATGTTCGTAGGTATGGGAGCTGCAAGGGTTCGCGACCTGTTCGAGCAGGCGAGGAAACATGCACCCTGCATTCTGTTCATTGACGAGCTGGATGCCGTGGGTCGTACCCGTGGCGGCGGTCTTGGTGGTGGAAATGATGAACGTGAGCAGACGCTGAACCAGATCCTGGTTGAGATGGATGGCTTCGGCACCACCACCGGGGTCATTGTCATGGCAGCCACCAACAGACCTGACGTACTCGATCCCGCCTTGCTCAGGCCGGGACGTTTTGACCGCCAGGTGGTGGTCGATCTTCCGGATATCCAGGAACGGGAAGCAATCCTGAGAATCCATTGCCGGAAGATCAAGCTGGAGAAGGATGTTGATCTGAAACGCCTTGCCCGTGGTTCGGCAGGAACCAGTGGTGCCGATCTTGCAAACCTGATCAATGAGGCTGCCCTGTTTGCAGCCCGCAAGAACAAGACGACGGTAAGCATGGCTGACATGGAAGAGGCTAGGGACAAGATTCTGCTTGGGGTTGCTCGCAAGAGCCGCGCAATGACCGATGAAGAGAAGCTTGCCACTGCATACCATGAGGCGGGACACGCCCTCCTGCACTATTATCTCAAGCATCTTGATCCACTTCACAAGGTCACCATCATCCCGCATGGTCGTGCCCTTGGTCTCACGGTCAGCCTTCCTGAGCGTGATCCGTATACCAAGACGCGGTCAATGCTCCACGATTGGATCAAGGTCTGCATGGGTGGATATGTTGCCGAGCAGATCATCTACGGTGAAACAACCACCGGTACCAGCAATGACATCAAGCAGGCGACAGATCTTGCCCGCAGGATGGTAACCGAGTGGGGTATGAGCGGCTTGGGCTTCGTAAATCTTGCTGATGAGTCGGAACCTCTTTTCCTGGGCAGGGAGATCACCCAGCACAAGGACTACAGCGAGGACACTGCCAAGAGGATTGACCAGGAGATCCATACGATTCTCGATGCTGCAATGGAAGAGACAAAGGATCTTCTCACCTCACATCGCCAGCAGCTGGATCTGCTTACCAAGGAGCTCGTTGAGAAGGAGACCCTTGATGATGCCCAGATCCGCATATTGCTCGGATTCGAACCGCTTGCAATGTATGGTGAAGAGGAAGCGGAACCAGCAGTGCAGGCAGAGCAGGAAAGCGGCAAGACCGAAGAACAACCGAACGAACAAGGAACAACATGAGTGCTGATTCATCATTGACCCGTAATTTCTGCATCATTGCACATATCGACCACGGCAAGTCTACGCTTGCCGACCGTTTTATCGAGATGGCCAAGATCAACATGTCCAGAGGACCGGCCCAGGCACAGATCCTTGACAATATGGACATCGAACGGGAACGGGGCATCACCATCAAGAGCCAAGCGGTAACCATTCCTTATACGGCCAAAGATGGAAAGACCTACGAGCTGAACCTTGTAGACACTCCGGGACATGTGGACTTCTCGTACGAAGTGTCCAGGGCCATCAGCTCCTGTGAAGGGGCCTTGTTGCTCGTTGATGCTTCGCAAGGTGTGGAAGCGCAGACACTCGCCAATCTGTATATGGCGATGGAGCACAACCTTGAAATCATTCCGGTCATCAACAAGATTGACTTGCCTTCGGCTGACATCGATGCTTGCCTGCACCAGATCGATCATGATCTTGGGCTTGACAGCTCCATGGCCGTCCAGGTCAGTGCCAAGACAGGTGCTGGTGTTCCGGACCTGTTTGAAGCGATTGTTGAATACATCGGGCCACCTGAGGGCAAGGATGCATTTCCGCTCCAGGCTTTGATTTTTGACTCCCACTATGATGCATATCGTGGTGTCATTGTGCATTGCCGTGTCTTTGACGGGGTGCTGAAGGTAGGGGACGAGATCAAGTTCATGCACACCGGATCCAGTTACAAGGTTGAGGAAGTGGGAATCTTCCAACTCGACCTGATAAAGACCGGCGAGTTGCATGCAGGTGATGTAGGCTATGTCATCACAGGGGTGAAGACCATCAGCGACGTACGCGTCGGTGACACCATCACCACGACAGGCAATCCGGCAAAGAAACCCCTGCCTGGGTTCAAGGATGTGAAGCCGGTTGTGTTCAGTTCCATCTATCCTGTCGATACCAATGATTATGAGGAGCTGGTAAGTTCAATTGAGCGGCTGAAGCTCAACGATGCTTCTCTCATCTATGAGAAAGACTCCTCGGCTGCCTTGGGCTTCGGGTTTCGCTGCGGCTTTTTGGGTATGCTGCACCTTGAGGTTGTACAGGAACGTATCGAGCGCGAATTCGGGCTTTCCATCGTCTTTACCAGTCCTTCGGTCAAATACATCGTGCACATGAAGAATGGCGAGACGTTGTATATTGACAATCCGCTGGAATACCCTGATCCAATGCGGGTCGACTACGCCGAGGAACCCTATATCCAGGCAAATGTCATCACCCCAACGCAATTTGTCGGGCCGATCATCACCCTGTGCATGGAAAAGCGGGGCATCCAGACCAATATGAATTATCTGGATGAGAAGCGGGTGGAGCTGATTTATGAGATGCCGCTCGCTGAGGTTCTTTTCGAGTTCTACGACCGCTTGAAATCAATAAGTCGGGGATATGCTTCCTTTGATTATCAGGTGATCGGGTACAAGAAGACCGATTTGGTACGGATGGATATTCTGGTGAATGGGGAACCGGTTGACGCATTGAGCCAATTGGTCTTCCGAGGAAACAGCCAGAACCGGGGCCGGCAGGTTTGTGAGCGTTTGCGTGGGGAAATCCCCCGTCAGCAGTTCAAGATTGCCATTCAGGCAGCAATTGGCGGGACCATTGTCAGTCGTGAGACGATTACTGCTTTCCGCAAGGATGTCACTGCCAAGTGTTACGGGGGTGATATCAGCCGCAAGCGGAAGTTGCTGGAGAAGCAGAAAGAGGGAAAGAAACGCATGAAGATGGTTGGAAATGTCGAAATTCCCCAAAGTGCGTTCCTCGCTGTGCTCAAGAGTGACGAAGCCTCGAACTAATCTGCTTTGCAGCGGTAATTGTTGGTTGTAGCACCTCCGAAAGGGGGTGTATACTTTTGCAAAAGAAGGGATATTTCCCCAGGGAGTGCAGTATGCTGACCAAACAGAGTGTGGGAACCACCGCACAAGGCGAAACCATCTATCAAGTGACATTGTCCAATGGCCCTGTCACTGCGCAAATCCTTAGCCTGGGGGCTAACCTGAAGACCTTGAGGACTCCTGATAGGAAAGGGGAGATCCGGGATATCGTCCTGGGATTTGACAATCCTCTGGAAAATCTGAGTTCCACGACTTACTTCGGGCAGACCGTCGGCCGATTCGCCAATCGGATTGCGCATGCCCGGTTTTCGCTTGAGGGAAAGCAGTATGTCTTGGAGCAGAATGATGGGCAGAACTCCCTGCATAGTGGCTCTGCAAACTGGGGATGGAGAAACTGGCATGTGGAGACCTTTGAGTCCCACGGCAATCCCGGGGTCGTACTCAGCTTGTTCAGCCCTGACGGCGAAGGAGGTTTCCCAGGTTCCGTAACGGCAACCGTCTCCTATCTCTTGCTGGAGAATGGGGAACTGAGCATCGAGTATGAAGCCACCGCTTCCGCCATGACACCGATCAATCTGACCAATCACAGCTACTTCAATCTTGCTGGTGCAGCCAGTGGCACGATTCTTGGCCATGAGGTGCAACTTGCTTGTGATCGTTATCTGGAAGTGGATGCAAATCTCATCCCGACCGGCAATGTGTTGCCAGTAGCGGGGACAGCTTTTGATTTCACCAAGAAGAAAGCGGTAGGGAAGGATATCGGGAAGGCAGGTGGGTACGATCACTGTTTCGTTCTCAGTGACTCACGTGAGCATCTCAAGGAGTTTGCCTTCGTGGTGGACCCCGTCAGAGGAAGAACGATGCGCATCAGTACCACGTTGCCGGCGGTGCAGCTGTATACCAGCAATTTTCTCCAAGGAAAGGAAGTCGGCAAGGGTAAGGTTGCCTATCCAAAGCACGCTGGCATGTGTTTTGAGACACAATACTATCCCGATAGTCCGAACCAGAAGCAGTTCCCTTCCTGCATTTTCTCAAAGGACCGCAGTTTCAAACACACCACGGTCTTTGCCTTCGGCACGCTGTAAAGAAAGGAAAGAATGATGAAACCAGTGAAAATCATTGGCATTACCGGAGGCTCAGGCTCGGGGAAGTCAACAATTGTGCGAAAAATCAGTGAGGTATGTTCCGACTTTGTCTTCATTCCCCAAGATAACTATTATCGGTCGGCGACCTTCATCAGCAATGAGAATATCACGGCCTTCAATTTTGACCATCCGGATGCTTTTGACATGGAGCTGATGCATGAGCAACTGAAAATGCTGAAGGAGGGCAAAAGCATCGAGATGCCTCTCTATGATTTTGTTCACCACCGCCGCAAGGAAGAGCGTGTTTTGGTTGAGCCCAAGCCTTTGGTGATCATAGAGGGTCTCATGGTGCTCTATGACAAGCAGATCAGGGATTTGCTTGATCTCAAGCTCTATGTTGATACGCCGGATGACATCCGGTTCATTCGCCGTCTGAAGCGTGATATCGCTGAACGGGGAAGGACCGTTGACAGTGTCTGCAATCAGTATCTGGAAGTGGTGAGGCCTGGGCACTTCAATTTCATTGAACCGACCAAAGTCTTTGCAGATCTCATCATTCCTGAAGGTGGCCACAATGAGAATGCCCTGTCTGTGCTGATTCCGTTCGTCAAGGAGTTGTCACGATGACTTGCGTTTTCGAAAAAGGGTGTAGCCGTCCTTGATTGCCTTCCAGGACCACGTTTCGGGAACCTGATCGTCACCTCCGTAGAACCAGCGGCTGCATCGGAGGATTCTGGCAAAGCCCATGATGAAGCCTTTGAAGATCCCATGGCGCATCACGGACTCTACCATATAGGAAGAGCAGGTTGGGTGATAGTGGCAACTGCCGCCGAAAAAGGGAGAGAGCAACCCTTTGTAGAGATAGACGGGTATCAGGAATGCCTGCCGAAGCAAGCGGGAGAATTTTTTCATAAGAACATTCTAGGTTTGGATTGTCAAAGTTGCAACAAGTGGATACACTCGTAGGGTAGGGATTTGACTTGACTCCCAAGAATCGTTATAGTAACCGAGAATATTGAGTATATTGTATGGAGGGATAGGTATATGGCAGGTAACGTATCTAAGAACGCACGCCGCGAAGGCGCAAAGGTTATGACCAGCCGTTGGGGTGGTACCATCAAGATGAAGGCAGTTTTTGAGAACGGCAAGCTTCGTCACATGGCTTATTGCGAGAAATCTGGGAATACCGCTCGCAAGCCGAAAGACTTGATGTAAGGATTTTTCATCCGCCAAAGTAACCGAAAGCCTGTGATTATTACCATCACAGGTTTTTTTTCCCTGTAAATAAAGGTCCAAATCGACATTTTTCGCGTATTTTTGATGTATCCGATTCTAACAGTGTGTGTTATAGTGTTGTTGAGTACGTATACAACGACACATGAGAACGTCATGAGGAGGAAACACGTGAAACGTCTTTCAAGAACAATTATGACAGC
>RZYT01000542.1 GCA_009930195.1 Spirochaetia bacterium
TATCAGAAGTTCCAGGAGAATCCGAGTTGGATCAACGGCAAGATGGCCACCAGCTGGACTTGGGTAAGCTCCATGGACAAGGACATCGGAGCCAGGAAGATGGAAACCCGTCAGTTCCCCGTGATGGCAGGAGCCAAGAACAGCGGAGTCCTGATGAGACCGTCCCAGATCTTCGTTGTCAACAACAACTCCAAGAACAAGGCAGAGGCCATCAAGGTCCTGAACTACCTATTCACCGATGCCCAGGCGCTTGAGCTGCTCGGCCTTGCCCGCGGCATTCCTTCCACCGTGGTCGGAAGAAGCGTCCTTGCACAGAAAGGCATGATCACAACCATGGCAGAGAAGGCCACCAACGAAGGCATCGCCCAAGCCGGTCTTCCGCAGAGCGTCTACCAGATGAACAGCGAAGTCATGCAGGTCATGCAGGACGTCATTGATGAGTTCGGATTCGGCAAGCTCACACCCGCCGAGGCTTCCGCAAAGCTGATCAAGAATCTTGAGGCCACCCTCGCAACACTGTAAATCATTATCTCGGTCATCCGTCCACCACGGACGGATGGCCTCTTGCAAAGGGAATTGAGATGCATATACGCAAACGTTACAACTACACAGGATACCTGTACATCCTGCCTTGGATCATTGGGTTTCTGGTTCTCCAGCTCGTTCCCCTGATCAACTCGTTCTGGTACTCCTTCACCAATTTTCAACTCTTGGGAGACCCTAAGTTTTTGGGTCTGGAAAACTACAAGAAAATCTTTACCGCCGACCCGACGTTTCTGCAGTCGCTGAAAGTCACCTCATACTATGTCCTGATCGCCGTTCCATTGAAGATTTCCTTCGCCTTGGTCATCGCGATCATCCTGAATCAGAACATCAAGGGTATCAACCTGTTTCGTACCCTCTACTACATACCATCCATCCTCGGCGGCAGCGTCGCCATCAGCGTACTGTGGAAGTACCTGTTTATGAACCAAGGGGTGGTGAACAACCTTATAGGTATCTTCGGCATCAAGGCCGTGGATTGGCTGGGCGATCCCCGCTATGCACTGGGAACCATCAGCCTGGTCACCGTTTGGCAGTTCGGCTCTTCCATGCTGCTCTTTCTGGCAGGACTGAAACAGATACCCGTCAGCCAGTATGAGGC
>RZYT01000543.1 GCA_009930195.1 Spirochaetia bacterium
CACTTCGTTGCCACACCTGATCGCCCGATCCAGTGCCATGATTGTGGCAACCGCGCCGTCGATCTTCTCGGTGGACTTCTGCTTGTCGGGCTTGATGTTTCCAGCCGGATCGGTGCGGATGAAAATGTTGTCCATCATCCAGCGGAGCACCGGATGTCCCGCATGTGCTATGCTCTGCCCCAATACCAGCTTCATCAGCTCCTTGGTCGGGGGGCTCATATCTTTGAATCCCTGTCCGAAGGGCACCACTGTGTAGCCCATGCCCTCAAGGTTCTGCACCATCTGCACCGCTCCCCAACGGTCGAACGCGATCTCCCGGATGTTGTATCTCTTGCCGAGCTCGCCGATGAAGGCCTCGATGAAGCCGTAGTGGACCACGTTGCCTTCGGTGGTCTGTACGTGGCCGGTTCGTTCCCATACGTCGTAGGGCACATGATCACGCCTCACACGCAGGCCCAGGTTGTCCTCGGGTATCCAGAACCAGGGGAGGATCATGAACTTGTCATTCTCATCCCTGGGTGGGAACACGAGCACGAAGGCTGTGATGTCGGTGGTGGATGAGAGGTCCAGTCCCCCGTAGCAGACCCTGCCCTCGAGTTCCTCTGCATCGACTTGGAAGTTGCACAGGTCCCATTTCTCCATCGGCATCCAGCGCACCGCCTGCTTGACCCATTGGTTGAGCCTGAGCTGACGGAACACATTCTCCTCGCCCGGATTCTGCCTTGCGCTGTCACAGGCCGCCTTCACCTTTTCCAGCGTGATGGTCTCCCCCAGCGAGGGGTTGGCCTTCTTCCAGGTTGCCGGATCGGTCCAGTCGTCGCTCTCCTCGGATCCGTAGATCACCGGGTAGAAGGTCTTGTCGTGCTTTCTCCCCTCAAGGATGTCCTTGGCTTTCTGGTGCTGCTCATAGCAGATGGAGTGCTGGTCGGTGCCTGCTGTGGTGATCAGAAAGAACAGCGGCTGTGAGCGTGCATCGCCCGAGCCCTTGGTCATGACATCGAAGAGCTTCCGGTTGGGCTGGGTGTGCAGCTCGTCGAATACGACTCCGTGGATGTTGAAGCCGTGCTTTGAGTAGGCCTCGGCGGAGAGCACCTGGTAGAAGCTGTTGGTCGGCAGGTATACGATGCGCTTGGTGGCCGCCAGT
>RZYT01000544.1 GCA_009930195.1 Spirochaetia bacterium
AGGCTGTATTTAAGAAATAGTGACTACGACACTATAGGTCACACCTGATGGGATAAGCTGTCATCAGGAGGCAAGACGTATGGCCAAGATGACAGCAGAGGAAGTTGTTGAGCGGATGAAAGGAATACCTGATTTCATACTCAGTAAAATTGCAGAAATACTCGAGTCCTATGATAAGGAAGCCACGGTTGCAGAAGGCTCCGTCTTTGAACGTTGCCCAAAATGCGGGTCGATACATCCGAGGATCATAAAGGGAGGAAAGACGTCCACCGGCAAGCAGATGTTCAGGTGCATGGATTGCCAAAGCCGGTTCACCGCAGACTATGGCACCTACTCATTCTATTCGCACCAGAGCCATGAAGCATGGAATGACATGATCAAGATGACGATTGCGGGCGACAGCCTGCAAGCGGTTTCGCTTGCTTTGGGCATCAATGTTGCAACGGCATTCAGGATGAGGCACAAGCTGCTGTGTTCCCTGGAGGATGAGGAATCTACGGCAATGCTCGCCGAGCAGGCGGAACTGGACGAGAAATACCTTCTCAAAAGCCATAAGGGGAAGAAGCTGGAGGATGTTGCAGGAAAGAAGAGGGGGGCGCCCTCTTCCAGGCGGGGCCTTTCCAATGACCAGGTCTGTCTCCTTTCAGGAGTCCAGAGGAGCGGAGGTTCCTATCTCAGATCCTTCAACATGGCCAGGCCGACGTCGGATGAGGTCATGAACCTGCACCCGCATATTGAGGCCAAGACCTATATCTGGACCGATGATTGCGCCTCATACAACAAGCTGATTGCGGTGTTGGGAAGCGACAGCAAGGTGGTCTCGACCCACAAGGACTACGACAAGGTCAATCACCTGAACAACGTCAACAGTTTCCATTCCCTGATTGAGAAGTGGTACAGGAGGATGGGTGGTGTTGCCTCCAAGTACATCAACAGGTATGCAGCTCTCTTCAATATCAGGTTCCAGGTGTGCAGGATGAATCCGAGCGAGGCCCTTCTGCTTGTGAAGTCGAGATTGCGAGCAATCAAAAGTAACGACTTCGTGACAATCGAAAGGCTAAAGCACGAAAAGCTGTTCAACCCCCCAGAACTGAGATGGGGAGAGGGGATAACAGCTTGAAGTCACTATTTCTTAAATACAGCC
>RZYT01000545.1 GCA_009930195.1 Spirochaetia bacterium
ATGGGGATTCATCTTGATGATCTCTCCGCCTATATTGATGAGACCAACTATCAGAGTTCAGTAGTCCTGCGGCAAACCACTCCCTTGTTCATGTTCCTGGTGCTTGGGCTCTTTATCTTCAATTCCGTGCTGCTCATGATCATCGAGAAGCGCAAGAGCAAGAAGGATACCCAGGTTTTGCAGTTGCAAGCCAACCAAGATACCCTTACCGGCATCGGAAACCGTCGTTACGCGGAGTCGTTGGTCAAGGATATGTTCATTCAGTTCAAGCGTGACCAGAAGCCGGTATTGCTGGCGCTCTTTGATATCGATTATTTCAAGCATATTAACGATACCTATGGCCATGATATCGGGGACAGGACACTGGTCCAACTTTGCCGCGCCTTGGAGCATGTTGTCTGCACCAGAGACGCTTTGTTTCGGATGGGAGGGGATGAGTTCTTGGTAATCTGTTCCGATATTGGGGGAAAGAATCTTGAGAAAATCTCCACCACTTTGTTGGAGACGGCAAGAGCTGTGGATATTTCCAGTGAGGGAGCTTCCTTTTCACTTACCATCTCCATCGGTATCGCCACATTCCGTGAGAGTGATATAAATGAGCAACAGGCGCTCAAACGCGCTGACAAAGCCCTCTACCGAGCGAAGGAAGCGGGACGCGATCGTTGTGAGATTGATTGGTAAGAAAATTTCACTTGACATAAGGCAAAGAGGAACGGTATAAATGACCCATAAGTTAGTAATAGCTAACAATGGAGGATTTCTATGCCGCTTCCGTATGCCCAAGTCGGTGAAACACGAAGGATTGTGAGTCTGCATGCTGATGAAGAGCTCAAACGCCATCTGATGGATCTCGGTTTTGTGACCGGCCAGAGTGTTCACATTGTGGGAAATACCAATGAAGGGCTCATCCTCTTGCTCAAAGGTGTGCGTCTTGCCCTCAATCGAGGATTGGCACACCGGATTGATGTAGCATAACAACGTAGCAATACGAGGAGATAATCACGATGACACTAGGAGAATTGCGTCCTGGAGAGAGGGCGAGGGTGCTCACAATCGGCACCCAGGGAGCGATGCGGCAGCGCATCCTGGATATGGGTATCACCCCAAAGGTGGAGATACAGTTGATCAAAGTGGCCCCACT
>RZYT01000546.1 GCA_009930195.1 Spirochaetia bacterium
CGGGGCATGGCTCGGATGGTCCGGCATCCATCCCGGAACGGGTGAGAGTGTGGATGTGGTGAACCTGCTCTCGCGCCACGGGTTGCACCGTATCCTGCTGGAGATGATCGACAGCTACACCGGCTTTGCCCCGCTGGGGATCGTGATGGTGGCGATGCTCGGTATCGGTGTGGCGGAAAGCAGCGGGCTGATTGGTACCGGTGTGAAAGCACTTCTGGTGAAGGCACCCCGCAGCATCATCACGCTGATGGTGGTCTTTACCGGGGTGTTGTCGAATATGGCTTCCGACATTGGTTACATCCTGATCATCCCACTGGCAGGTACCATCTTCCACTCGCTGGGCAGGCATCCGCTGGCCGGCATGGCTGCCGCCTTTGCCGGTGTGAGCGGAGGATTCAGTGCCAACCTGTTGATTGGTACCATCGACCCTCTGCTGGCGGGTCTCTCCACCGAAGCTGCCAACATTATCGACCCTGGTTACTACGTGATGCCGACGGCCAATTATTATTTCATGGCTGTCTCCACCTTTTTGATTACCTTCCTGGGTGCATGGGTGACCAATCGTTGGGTCGAGCCGCGATTGGGTAAGTACCGCGGCGAGGTAGCCCCGGAAGAGATTAACCCACTCACGGATGCGGAAAGAAAAGGTTTGCGCAACACCGGTATCGCGGCTTTGCTCTGGGGGGGGCTCATCCTGGCAGGAATCCTCCCGGAGAATGGTCTGTTGAGGGGTGCCGACGGTACCATCCTTCACTCACCGCTACTGAAAGGATTCATTGCCTTTCTCTTTCTGAGTGCCTCCTCCCTGGGAGTTGTCTATGGTTACACCGTAGGTGTTTTCCGGAAATCGGGCGATGTGATCGACGGGATGAGCAACAGCTTCAAGTCGCTGGTATCCTTCCTGGTGCTGGTCTTCTTCGCGGCACAGTTTGTCGCCTGGTTTCAGTGGAGCAACCTGGGGGTGCTGCTGGCAATCAACGGAGCCGACATCCTGCAAAGCCTGAACATCGGCTTGATACCGCTGGTGATTCTTTTCATCCTCTTCTCCGGTTTTATCAATCTGTTCATGGGGAGCGCATCGGCAAAGTGGGCTATCATGGGACCCATCTTCATCCCTATCTTCATGCTGCTGGGTTACTCT
>RZYT01000547.1 GCA_009930195.1 Spirochaetia bacterium
GACTGTAGATGATGCTATCTTCTTCGACATCATGGCTCATCGGTTCCTGTTCAATTCCCCTTGCCTATTCAATGCCGGATCTGGGATGATAATGGATAAAAAACTGTCGAAGCTAGTCTACAAGTCATCTGCTGACACTACAATAGAGGACTACAGGGCACTCCAATCTAGCAAGAAGGACGCACAGCAGCTCTTTGCTTGCTTCGTTATAGGCGTAGAGGACAGCTTAGAAGGTATATTCGACTCTGTTAAGGATGCGGCCATCATAAGCAAGTTTGGCGGTGGAGTAGGAGCCAACTTTAGCAAACTGAGAGAGGCTGGAGCATCCATAAACGGAGGAATGAATGGCAAGTCTAGTGGGCCGGTATCCTTTATGGAAACGTGGAATACCATGGGTAATGTGGTAGTCCAAGGAGGCACAAGGAGGTCTGCACTTATGGGGATGATGGACGACAACCATCCCGACATAGACACCTTCATCAACGCAAAAACAGAGGACGGCAAGCTCCCCTACTTCAACATATCTGTGGCTATCTCTGATAAACTCATGAAGGCTGTGGAGGAGGACGGAGACTTTGACCTCATATCTAGACTTGACGGTAGCGTTGCTAAGACGGTAAGGGCTAGAGAACTTTGGGATTCCATCTGTGAGAAGGCGTGGAAGCGTGGCGATCCGGGGATATTCTTCAAAGATCGTGCTAACGAGGACAGCCTTCTTAGAGGTGATAGTCAATACCACCTTAGCTCAACCAACCCGTCTCTGGTAGCTGGAACGAAGGTTCTGACCAACCAGGGCATATTCAACATCGAGGATCTGCAAGGGCAAAACTTCCGTGTCCCTTCTATCCTCTCTGACTCTTCTAAGGCTATCTGTATCATGTCCGGTGAGAATAAGCAGGTCAGGGAGATCGTATTTGCTCCTTCCTTCTCCGCAACCGCTACGATGGAGCATAAATGGCCTGTCCTGACACTTGATGGGACAGTTAAGAGGACGCCAACATCATCACTCAAGCGAGGTGACAAGATAGTCAAACCACGTGTCAGAAGGACGCTAGGCTTCGGAACGCTGGGATCTTTTGACGAAGGCGTCTTCATCGGCACTCTCTATGGCTCTGGATATATCTCGGGGAACATAGAC
>RZYT01000548.1 GCA_009930195.1 Spirochaetia bacterium
CCAAGGTGATGAAATCCTTGGCCAGCTGCAAGCGGCTTCGGTAGTAGTCACTGAGGTTCAGGAGCAGGTCTTTTGCTTTCTCATGGTCCTCGCTGATCAGCGAGGAGATGGTATTCATGGCATTGAACAGGAAGTGCGGGTTGATCTGGCTTTGCAGGGCTCGCAGGCGAGCTTTGCTCAGCAGCTGCTCGCGCTTGTCGAGCTGGCTCAACTCAATCTGCAAGGACAAGAGGCTTGCCAGACCTTTTGCAACCTCGATATCGACCTCGCTGATGGCATTCTCACGCTCGCGGTAGAGTTTCAAGGCTCCGATGGGAGTGTCAGAGTGCATCAAGGGGACAATGACTGCCGACTTGAGGGGACAGTCGGAATGGGAGCATTCGATGTCCGCTTTCGAGTGCGCCACTTGCACCGTGCCTTCGAGGATGGCTGTTCGTGTCATTTCGGTCTGGATCGGCATGCCACTCTTATGATGGTCTTCCCCGATCCCTACATGCGCAAGGATCTTCTCCCGGTCGGTGAAGGCTACGGCTGCGATGGAGAGCTCGGCCTTGATGACCTGTGCTGTCTTGAGAGCTTGTTCCTCAGTGTAGCCCTTGCGGAAGAAGGGCAAGGTGGTACCGGCTATTTCCAGGACTTTCTGCGACTGCCGGGCAGCAATCTTCTCCTCTTCCCGCAAGAGGGTCTCGCTGATGGCAATGAACATGCCGATGCCCAAGGCGTTGCCTACGATCATGGGGAGGCCGATGAGTGTCACCAGCTGTACTGCCTGGGGATAGGGTTTTGCCACCAGAAGGATGATGATCATCTGCAGCACTTCTGCAATGGCTCCGCTTGCCATGCCAAAGAGCCATTTCTGCTTGGACCTGACGAAATAAGGGTGCAAGGCGGCAGCAAGGCATCCTTCCACGATGGTGGAGAGCATGCAGGCCAGGGAGGTGAAGCCTCCGATGTCGATGGCCCATCGGTGGATGCCCGCCAGAAAGGCCGAGGCCACCCCCACCACGGGTCCTCCGATGAGACCTCCGACAAACACCCCGACGATACGGGAGTTTGCAAGCGCTCCTTGCACGGGTATTCCGGTATAGGTCCCAAGAATGCCCATGCCTCCGAAGTAGGCGATGAGCAGCAG
>RZYT01000146.1 GCA_009930195.1 Spirochaetia bacterium
TTGATGACCTCATTGTAGTACACAAAGTCATACCCGATGGTCTTGTCGTATGCACGTTGGATGCGTCCTCCAAGCTGGGGAAGAATCATGATGCGCAGATAATCGTTCTCCAGGAAGACTGCCTCATAGACTACATCCTCCTTCTCATCGCTGATCGACTCAATTACCTGATGGGGATATACCTTTCCACTGCTGCCTTGATACACCCGCTTCTCGAAGAACATAGGATTCTTCTCCGGCTTTCCCACCCCATAGGTGGGAATGGTTACCATCTCAGTCCAACAGGAGACCTCAGTATATGAATTGTGCATCGTAGTATCCTCCCTCTCTTGTCATGCTAGCAAACCCCCAGAGCACCCACAATGGGAAAGATTGCTCACTTATTTTATAAAATTGCTCTTTCTGCTTAAAAAGAACGAACCATTAACAATTGCTAATTCATAATATCAAGCTATACTTATAAAGAAATTGCTTTAAGGAGATGCGGATGAAAGTCTATGAACAAGGTATCCTCATTGAGTCAAACATCTACTTTCACACACCAAGCGAACAGGCCAAAAACCTATTCCTCCACCTCATCTGCACTGGCCACTATGTCTGTGACAGCACCTATGCAGTCAAACGAAACCGGTACGACAGCTTTTTGCTGCTCTATGTCATCAAGGGCAGCGGGTACGTCTACCAAGCTGAGACAAGAGTATCCTTGGTTGAGGGCTCGCTGCTCCTCCTTGATTGTTACCAAAGCCATGCCTATGGCACCAGTGAAGGCTGGGAAATCATCTGGGCTCATTTTGATGGAAAAATGGCCCGCCCCTACTACGAGGCCATTGCCAAGGAAGGATCCTTCATCGTCGAGCAGGGTGTGTACTCACCACACCACAGCCTGCAAAAGATTTACAATCTCTTTCATGAGACATCTACCGTCAAGGAACCCTCGGTGAACAAGTACCTGACCAACCTGTTGACTGACTTCTTCTCTTCTCCTCATGAAACAGAGCAGGCCAACAGCCACAAGATTGATGAACTGTTGGCCTACATCAACGAACATATACAGGAGCCGCTCCCGTTGGAAACCCTTGCCGACCGGGTTTGCCTCAGCCCCTATTACTTCATCAGAACCTTCAAGCAGGAAACCGGCTATACGCCGCATGAGTACGTTATCCTCACCCGTGTCAACGCTGCCAAGTTCTACTTGAGAACCACCACACTCCCGATCAAGGAGGTGGTCTATCGTTGCGGGTTTTCCAGTGAGTGCAGCTTCTGGACAACGTTCAAGAAGTATACGACCCACACCCCGCTTGCTTATCGGAACATGACAGAGCCTCTGTAACCAGAAGCCCTGTCACTTCACCTCATTGATCAGTTCGCTGCAGCGCCCATGACCTGCTTGTAGTTCTCAGGAGTTACGATGATAGCATCAACTGCGGTTTCCATCGGAACCTTGGTACCTGCAATCATGTCCAGAAGAACCTTCACCGAACCAGCACCCACTGCATCGGAAGAGAAGTAGGAAGCAGCCTTCATTGCCGATCCGCCAGCCTTCTTGAACTCGTCCTTGGCAAGATATCCACCAAGTCCGACGACACAAGCTTTCGCATCAAGACCTGCACTTTCCAGTGCGCGGACAGCACCAACGGTGCCTTCTTCGTTTGCACCAGTGACCAACCAGGTCTTCACTTCAGGATGAGCAGTGAAGATGGAAGCAGCACCTACGTTGCCCTTCTCGGTGGTCCCATCATAGTCGACCGTGTAGATTTTGCTCTTGTCAAAGTCAGGAGCCATCTTGGTGAACTCATCAAAGATACCTTCGGCGCGGGGTACACAGCTCGATACGGTGTCCATGGTCATAATGAGCAGGGCCACGTCGCTCTTGCCAATGAGGTTGTTCTTCTTCGCATAGTCAGCGAGCCAAGCACCATTGGCCTGTCCGATCACATAAGCGTTGATACCTACCCAAGGAGCAAGCTTGGTGCCATCTGCTGCCTGCAGTGCATCATCAGCAGCAACCACGGGAATCTTGGCTTCAGCGAGCTTATCCACGACAGCCTTGCTCATGGTCTGGTCGGGGATACACGTGACGATACCAGCAGCATTGTTGGCGATGGCGTTGTCAATGGCTCTGAGATACTCCTCGGGGCTCATTTTTGCATCGACATAGGTGAAGGAGTATCCTGCACTCTCTGCGGCTGCCTGGGCTGCCTTGCCTTCATCGATGAACCAAGTCTGGTCCCCTGCTTTGTAAATGCCGTAGATAACCGGCTTCGTCTCTTTCTGTCCAGCAGCGAAGATGGTACCGATACATACCAAGACCATGAGAACCACAATCAGTGTCCGTTTCATAGAATCCTCCTATTTTTGGGAAAAACCACACTATGTCTGGCGGTGCTTGCACCGCAATACATGCCTATCCTTGCCGCTTGCTTGCTTCCAGGAGCATCTTCTCCCGGTTCTGCTTGCGCACGTAGTCACTGGTGAGGGCGAACAGGAGCAGGGCGCCTCGGGCAACGTACTGCCAGAAAGAGGGTACGTTGACCATGGTCAGACCGGTATTGAAAGCCTGGATAAGGAAAACCCCCAGGATGGTACCTGCCAAAGAACCAACGCCTCCGGTAAAGGAAACCCCTCCCAGAATGACTGCGGTGATGGAATCGAACTCGAGGTTGACGTTCGCTGCCGGCTGACCGGAGTTCATTCGTGCAGAGAAGATGATGCCACCTATGGCACAGATGATGCCCATCATCACATAACAGATGAGTATTGCCTTGCGAGGGTTCAAACCAGCCAGCCTTGCTGCGTCCTTGTTTCCTCCGATCGCATAGATGCTTCGGCCGAATTTGGTCTTGGAGAGCACAAAACCAAAGAAAAGGAAGCAGAGCAGCATGATCCATACCGAGAGCGGGATGTCCAGAAAGCGTGCTTTTCCAAAGGTAATGTAGTTCGCATTGCTGATTGCTACCGGTTTCCCGCCACAGATGATGTAGGCGAATCCACGAACGATGGTCTGGGTAACCAGGGTGGCAATGAAAGCATCGATGCGGATGTTGTTCACCATCCAGGTGTTGAACAGGCCAACGATTGCTCCTGCAACAATGGTAAGCAGCACAGCGGGGATCAAGGGTACGCCCTTGCTGACAAACAGTGCACAAAGAACTCCTGAGAAGGCAACCAGCGAGCCTGGGGAGAGGTCGTTCTGCCCTGCAATGATCAAGTAGGTATGCCCGATGGAGACTATGCCTACCAGACTGGCTCCCACAAGAATATTGGTGATGTTCACCCAAGAGAAGAAGTTGGGGTTCAGGAAGGTGAAGAGGATGAAGACCACAGCAATGGCACCCATCAGGATCAATTTGTCTCCGCTGATAGCCAGCGACAATCGTTTTGCTTTCATCATCCGTTTCCCTCTTACTCTTCTGCCATGGCTAATGCCAGGACCTTGTCTTCTGTTGCGTCGGTGGCAGTCAGTTCTCCTGAGATTTTCCTGGCGCGCATCACGATGATGCGATCGGAAAGCCCCAGGACCTCACTCATCTCCGAGGAGACCAGGATTACCCCGATTCCTTGCTTCGCGAACGCGCAGATCATTGCATAGAACTCCGCCTTCGCTCCGATGTCTATGCCCTTGGTCGGCTCATCAAGAATGAGTACCTTCGGGTTGGTGGCCATCCATCGGGCCACGATGCATTTCTGTTGGTTTCCCCCGGAGAGCTCAAGGATTTTCTTATTCGGAGATGGGGTCCGTATCTTGAACTCCTCAATACCCTTCTGTGCTATGGTTGCTTCCTCTGAGGTATCGAGAACCCCGAAGCGATTGGAGTGTTTATCCAGCAGGGAAATGGTGATGTTGTCCGCTACATCAAGATTGCCAAGGATGCCTTGGGTCTTGCGGTCTTCGGGAACCATGACGATGCCACTGAGCATCGCTTGGTGGGGGTCATGGTTTACGATGGCCTTGCCTCTGAGGTACACCGTTCCTTTCTGCAGTTTGTCTGCTCCGATGATTGCGCGCATGGCTTCGGTTCTGCCGGCTCCGACAAGGCCGGCAAATCCGAGCACTTCCCCTTCATGCAAAGAGAAAGAGACATCCTGCACATGATCTGAAACGAGGTTTTTCACTTCCAGCAAGACCGGACCGATTGTCTTGTTTCGATCGAGGTTCCGATAGATGTCTCCCAGGTCGCGACCAACCATCATCCTGATCATGGTTTGTTCGCTGGTACTCTCAGTGGGAACTGTGGCTACGTACTGCCCATCCTTGAAGATGGCTACACAGTCTGTGATGGCTCGGATCTCACTCATACGGTGGGAGACATAGATGACAATCTTACCCTCTTCCCTGAGTTTCCCGATAACCCTGAAAAGGCTCTCTATTTCCGATTCACTGAGGCTGGCAGTAGGTTCATCGAAACAGATGACCCGAAGGTTGTCCCTGCTGTACGCTTTCATGATCTCGACCATCTGCTGGTAGGCAATGGAGAGGTCCTTGACCAGCGTGGTGGGTTTGATGGGAAGGCCGAAATCGTCAATGATGGCCTGGGCTTTCTCATTTGCCAGGCGCTTGTTGATGACGCCGAACCTGTTGGATGGCATTCTTCCCAGATAAATGTTCTCTGCTACACTGAGGTGAAAGAGAATCTGTCGCTCCTGGTAGATGATGCTCACCCCGTTGAGAATTGCCTGGTGCGGGTTATCGAAGTGGACTTCCTCACCGTCCAGGATATAGCGCCCTTCATCAGGTTGGTAGTCACCGTTGAGTATCTTGAGCAGAGTTGATTTGCCTGCTCCATTCTCTCCGAGGAACGCAAGTACTTGTCCACCGTAGGCTGAGAAACTTACGTGGTCGAGTGCCCGAACCCCGGGGAAAAACTTGGTTATATTTTCAAACGCAAGGGTATGTCCCATGCCTCCTCCTCTGGTAACCATGGCCAGTGTACCACCAGATTTTTCAACGCGAATTAGTGAAAATTGCCCAATGATTATCAAAAATTGCGGTGTAGCAGTATCAGAACAAAAAAGTATTATCCACTCCCATCTATCCATGCTATACAGAGGATGTAATGAAACAGATTCAATTGGGTACAGAGCATGGCTTTCACGTTCTTCTTTCCACCTATGGGGCTGGTATCGTGGAATTCTGGGCTCCGGATAGAGATGGTAGATTCGAAAATATTGCCATGCCCGCAAAACATCCTGACCCGAGCTATGCCGGCCTTACCTTGGGGCCTGTGGCTGGGAGAATCAGGGATGCAAGGCTGAAAATCGATAACCATGAATTCAATTTGTCCATAAATGAGGGGCACCACCACCTCCATGGTGGCAGTGGTGGCTGCTCCTTCCGCCACTGGAATCTGGTAACCCATGCAGACAATGAGGCGGTGTTTTCACTTACCCTCAAGGATGGGGAGGATGGCTATCCTGGAAACAGGACAATCCAGGCTATCTACCAGCTGAAACCAGATACTACGCTTTCACTCACCTACCGAGCCATAACAGACAAGCCGACTGTCTTCTCCTTATCGAACCATACGTATTGGAATCTGGAGGGGCGATTCGATGCAGAACTGAGCGACCATCTGCTGCAGATTCCTGCCGAGTATGTGTACCTGAATGAT
>RZYT01000549.1 GCA_009930195.1 Spirochaetia bacterium
GTTGATGAAAGCAAAACAGAAAATGGCAGCCATACCCGGGCGGGTGATGGGCAGAACCACATGGAAGAGCGACTGGAACATCGAACAGCCGTCGATTTTCGCAGCTTCCTCCAGACTGACGGGAATACGGTCAAAGAAACCCTTGCTCATGATCGTGGAGAACGCGATGACGGTGGCGACATACACCAGCATCAAAGCTGCGGTGCTGTCCACCCAGCCGAGCTTGGAGAACATGGTGAAAATCGGGACCATGATGAGGAAGGTCGGGATCGTTTGGGTGAAGTAGAGCGCCAGTTGCAGGATTCCCTTGGTCCTCTGCCTTGGGTAGCGGGAGAGGGAGAAGCCGCTGAGTATGGAGACGGCCATGGCCAGCAGGCTGGAGATGAGTGCCACCACCAGGGAGTTGCGGAAGTAGAGGGAAAAGCTCGAAAAGGAGAAGAGCTTGCGGTAGCTGTCCAGCGTCGCTGAGGTGGGCAGGTACTGCAGGGGCATGGTATAGATCTCCTTCGGCCCCTTGAGGCTGGTGACCACAATCCAGTAGAGCGGAAATACTGCGGCCAGGACATAGAAGGCCAACAAGACAAAACGGCCGATGGAGAATACGGTGTTCTTTTTCATAGGTTGTCGCCTCCCTTCTCGGTCAGTCGCAGATAAAGCATTGCGTAGGCGAAGAGAAGGATCATGATGATGAGCCCGATGGCCGAGCCCTGTCCATAATCATACTCCTTGAAGACCTTGTTGATCATCTGGGTAGCCAGGATGTTGGTCCGGTTGACCGGCCCTCCATTGGTCATGGCATAGATGATGTCGGGGAAGTTCACGATCCACATGGTGCGCAGGAGGATGGTACTGACGATGGTCGGTTTTACATAGGGAACCGTGACCGAGGTGAACTTGCGGATGGCCCCAGCCCCATCAAGGGTAGCTGCCTCATAGAGCTCGTTGGGCACCGACTGCAGGGCGGCGAGCAGCATGATGCCGAAGAAGGGAACCCCATACCAGATGTTGGGGATCATGACGCTGATCATGGCAAGGTTCGGATTGGACAGGAAGCCGATCGGTTGGGACAAGAGCCCGAGGCGAATCAGCATGTCGTTCACCAAGCCGAATTGGCCGTTGAAGAGCCAGGCC
>RZYT01000550.1 GCA_009930195.1 Spirochaetia bacterium
GCGTATCGCAGTGTTGTGCGATCCCCATCGCGGCTCCACCCAGTATCCCTATTATGGGTTCCTGCGCTGCCCGCATTGTGGCCAATTGATGATCCGATTCCAACACCCTGGCCACTTCAGCAAGGATAAGGAGTGGGCCTGCGGTGGTGCCGCTGGGCATGAGAAGCGCGGTGATCGCACCTCCTGCATGCCGCAATCGATCGGTGAGGGGTACATCCATGAGGCATTCTGGCAGGCCTTCGATGATCTGGATGAAGGACAGCTACTCACCATCTCCCAAGGGGATGGGGAAGAGGCTAAAGGCGCTTCATTCGCCCTAGAGGCGAAGCAGTATGATAGGGCCTGTTTGGTTGGCAAGCGCAATGTGCCCTCCTACCATCTGCTGGCAAAGACGATCCAGAGCATCTCCTTCAGTGAGGATTATCGCACCCTGCTGGTCACTTGGAACTTCGGTCTGGTAAGCTGTATCGATATAAGATACCACTGGCCATGGCACCGTCCTGCCAGTGTGTTGACCTACAGTGGAGGCCGGTTCCGCATTGACGGCAAGCCGATCTGCAGCGGCAAGCAGGTGGCCGCTTCTCTCAAGGCAAAAATCGCCTACATCGATGCGATCAGGATCGTCGATCCCTCCGAGGATGATGAACAGCAGATACCAAATGTGTATCCGCCATTGAGCAAGAAGCACAACAGCAACGAGGAGGAAGCATGCGAGTTACAAGGGTAGTGAGTGGCCTGGCTCTCCAGGCGAAGCGGGTAGCCGCCTATTGTCGGGTGAGCACTCTGAAGGAAAACCAAGAGGAGTCGTTCGAGACCCAGCAACGCTATTACACCGATCTGATCAACCACACCTCAGGCTGGCAGCCGGTGAAGGTCTATGCCGATGAGGGGTTCTCGGGGGTCCTTGCAGAAAAGAGGCCGGGCTTCATGGCCATGATGGCCGATGCACGAAACAACCTGATCGACATCATCCTGGTCAAGTCGATATCGCGCTTCGCGCGCAATGCGAAAGAAGCCCAGCGCTATGTGCATGAGCTCAAGGACCTGGAAGTTGAGGTGCGTTTTGAGCGTGAGGGCATATCGTCAATGGATGGTTCGGCGGAGATGGCGTTCTCGATGTTGGCGGTTGC
>RZYT01000147.1 GCA_009930195.1 Spirochaetia bacterium
TTTGCAAAGGCATCGCTGGAAAGCGCTGCCACCACGATATCCGTATGCCCTGAGGCCAGTACCAGTTGCATCATATCGTAGGAAGCCTGCTCGTCCTGGATGTTGACGCTGGGCATGAGCTCGTCGGGGGTGCCGTCAATGGTGACGTAGGGCAGCAGGCGGGTCTGCATGACCGAGACGATGTCCATATCCACGGTCATGCCCATCGTGATCAATCCATCAACAGCCGCATTGCGGACAGCTTCGGTGATGCTTTTGTGAAGGGGGGGGATCAGGGTGAGGGTGTAGCCGTGATTCTCGCAGACCGTGCCGATGCCTTGGATGACTTGCATGGTGTAGGGGTTCTGCAAGGAGTACTGCACAACCTGCGGAAGGAGAAACCCGATGGAAAGATGCCTGCGCAAGGAAAAATTGCGGGCCATGGGGTCGGGTATGTATCCAAGCCGCTTTGCCGTTGCAAGTATGATCCGGCATGTTTTCTCACTGATTCTTGAGGGATCGTTGAAAGCGAATGAGACGGCAGTCTTTGAGAATCCGCTTTCACGGGCAATGTCATTGATGGTAGGGCGTTTCGATCCTTGCATGCACGTATCCTTTTTGGTAGTCAGAATCCTATCACACTTTGCATCCTAGGGGGAATCAAAGCTGTTGCAAAGCCCACAGTCTTTGTTTACACTGATACTAAACCGGTTTTCCTACAGAGTCAACGTTTCGTTGGCTTACAATGAGGTAGCAATGCAAGACAAATCATGGAAAGAAGGCGTTCACAGCTCGGTCAGTTCGGTGTATGTGCAGCCCTTGCATCCCCAAAAAGGGGAGACGATACGCATAAGGATCCAGGTTCCTCTCTCTGAAGAACTTTCGGATGTTCGCCTGGTCAGTTTTCAGCTGGGAAGAGAGAAGCAGTATCCCATGCAGGCACAGCGATCAGGAAGCAAGCTGTACTATGCAGCAGAGGTGGCGCTGCATGACGAGGTGATGTACTGGTACTTTCTGCTGGTTGCAGATGATCGGGCATACTCCTATGGTCTTTCCGGCCTGAAGGCCTTTGTTGTGCCGCTTCGCGAATGTTTCTCGCTCAAAGCCGGGCTTGTCCCTGTTTCGTGGGTTGCCTCTTCCACCTGTTACCAGGTGTTTCCCGATAGGTTTCGCAAAGGAGATGCTTCTTGCGGGGCGAACGCTGGTGAGTACGCGTTTGATGGGGGTACGGTAAGCGTCCATGCCTTTGACGAGAAACCTCTGGAATTTGCACAAGGCAGATGCCTGGATTTCTTCAACGGCGATCTGAAAGGGGTGGAGGATGCCATCCCGCACTTCAAGAAGTTGGGAGTGAATGTCGTCTATCTCAATCCCATCGGTGCAAGCATGACCACGCATCGCTACGACTGCATTGACTTTTTCCATATTGACGAGAAGCTCGGAGGGGATGAAGCCTTCGAACAGGTTTGCAAGGCCTTGCATGATGCAGGCATCAAGGTGGTGGTGGACATCTCCATCAACCACACAGGCACCGAGCATCCGTGGTACAAGCGGGCGGTTGCTGACCGAAGCAGTGAGGAAGCCTCCTTCTACTATTTCCAAGACGATGGTACGGTAGCCTGCTGGCAGGATGTGCCGACGCTTCCCCAGCTGAACTACCGAAGCGATACCCTTCGTGAGAACATCTACCGCTCGAAAGAGTCGGTGATGCGTTCCTTTCTTCGCCCTCCCTACCTGCAGGATGGCTGGCGCCTTGATGTGTCCAGCGAGGTGGGAAGGAGAGGAGAGGACCAACTGTGTGAGGAGATTTGGAGGGAAGTGCGCAGAGCGGTGAAACAGGAGAACAGCCAAGCCTACCTGGTAGGGGAGGACTGGGTTGACGCAACGCCTTTCCTGCAAGGTGACATGTGGGATGCAACCATGAATTATCTGGGAAGCAGCAGGCCTATGCGCTCGTGGATGGGAGAGACCGACCGCTACATGACCGGTGGGTGGGGCCACCAGCCAAAACCCACCAGACCGTTTACCGGCATAGAGTTCGCTCAGGCCCTAGAGAGCCATCTTACCTCCATGCCTGCACAAATGCTCGGCATGCAGATGAACCTGATCAACAGCCACGATACCCCAAGGCTCTACAACAACACAGAACTCTTCGATTGGGGGCTCTATGCAGGCATCGTCAAATTGCTGTACATCCTGCCGGGCATGCCCAGCATCTATTACGGGGAGGAGATAGCACTCGCCGGTCCTTACGGCAGCACCGAACGCGCCCGCTATCCGATGCAGTGGGACGAACAGGCTTGGAACCATGCCTTCTTTTCCCTCTATACGAAGTTGGGAGCGCTGAGAACGACGTATGCCTCGGTGCTTGCAGACGGGGCATATACGATTCTGCATGCAGATGAGGAGTGCCTTGCCTTTGCGCGGTTTGACGAAGACACGGCCATGGTCTGCGTCTTGAGCCGAAGCGCTCAGCCGCTGACGCTTCACTTGCCCAACAAGATGCTTCTCATCCAGTCCATCGACTATGTTCTGGGAGGGGAAGCCTCCTGTACATCGGGTACATTGCAAATACGATTGGAACCGAAGGCTTCCTCGCTTTTTGTGGGGAACCGCTGATAGGAACCGGATGCAACAAATTTCTGACAATTTGTTGCATCCACCTTGCTTTCTTTTTCCAATGAGTGCAAAATACAGTGCCAAAACCCTCCAAGGAGTTGCGTAATGGCCTACTTTTTTGACGAACCCTCCCATACCTTCAGTGAGTACCTGCTGGTCCCCGGTTACTCGGACACCACGTGCATCCCCTCCAATGTTTCCCTGAAAACGCCTTTGGTGAAATACTCCAAGGGGTCTGTCTGCCCGCTCACCCTCAATATCCCTTTGGTCAGTGCAATCATGCAATCGGTCAGCGGCGAGGCAATGGGCAAGGCTTTGGCGCGGGAAGGGGGTTTGAGCTTCATCTTCGGATCCCAATCTGTTGAGGACCAATGTGCCATGGTCAGCAGGGTCAAGTCTTTCAAGGCTGGGTTTGTACCCTCCGATTCCAATCTCAGGCCGAACCAGACCCTTGGTGATCTCATTGAACTCAAGAAGAGAAAAGGTCACTCAACCATTGCCGTCACCGATGACGGAAGTCCCAATGGCGTCTTGCTGGGTGTGGTCTCCTCGCGCGATTGGAGACCGAGCCGTATGAGTGAAGATACGCCTATCTCCACATTCATGACAGGCTTTGATCATCTGATTTATGCACGGGAGGGAGTCTCCCTCTCTGAGGCCAATGACATCATCTGGGACCACAAACTGAACAGCCTGCCTATCGTTGACGAGGAGAACCACCTGAAAGCCTTTGTCTTCAGAAAGGACTATGACAGCCATAAGGAAAACCCCAATGAACTGCTTGATCAGCAGAAACGCTATCTGGTAGGGGCAGGCATCAATACGCGGGACTATGCTGAGCGTGTGCCGGCATTGGTGAACAGTGGTGCTGATGTACTGTGCATCGACTCTTCGGAAGGTTTTTCCGAATGGCAGCGACAAACCATTCTTTGGATTCGCAAACACTATGGGGAAACGGTTAAGGTCGGAGCCGGAAATGTGGTCGACAGGGAAGGGTTTCTCTTCCTTGCCGAAAGTGGTGCTGACTTCGTGAAAGTCGGCATCGGCGGTGGGTCCATCTGCATCACCCGTGAGACAAAGGGCATAGGAAGAGGGCAGGCTACCGCGCTCATAGAGGTTGCAAAAGCCCGTGATGAGTATTTTGAGCGAACAGGAACCTACATTCCCATCTGCTCTGACGGAGGGATTGTCCTTGACTATCACATGACCCTGGCCCTGGCGATGGGTGCAGATTTCCTCATGCTGGGAAGATACTTTGCACGCTTTGATGAGAGCCCCACCGAAAAGGTGAACGTAAAGGGCTCCTACATGAAGGAGTACTGGGGCGAAGGTTCAGCCCGTGCACGCAACTGGCAGCGCTATGATCTGGGAGGGGATGGCAAACTCAGTTTCGTCGAGGGTGTCGACTCCTACGTCCCCTATGCAGGCTCCTTGAAAGACAATGTCCAGCTGAGCCTGAGCAAGGTGCGGTCTACCATGTGCAACTGCGGCGCCCTCACCATTGCAGAACTCCAGGCAAAAGCAAAACTCACCTTGGTGTCCTCCACTTCCATCATCGAGGGAGGTGCTCATGACGTACTGCTCAAGGACACGAATGATCTTCCAAAAAAATGATACTTTGTCCTCACTTCTGACATCTGGTGTGGTATAGTATGGGTAAATTTGGGAGTTGAGGTGTCGGAGGTATGGAAGAAGAGGCAAGAAAGGCCCCGGAACAAGGGGCCTTTCTCTCCATAAACAATCTGCCGGGCGGAGTTGGTGTCTATGAGCTGGGCGACAGCATCAGGGCTACCTATCTGGGCCGGGGATTGGCAAAACTCTTACGGTACAGCAGCAAGGATTACCATACCTATTCTGAACTGGATCTGCTGGACAGCATTCATGAGCAGGACCTGAAACAGGTTCGTTCTACGTTTGTGAGACTTCGCAGAAACCATAGGGAGCTTGATCTTGAGTTCCGCCTCAAAGGCGATGAGGACCACTGGATTCGCATTCTTGGCCGCTTCGCACGCTTCCACGGGCAGTTTCCCGTCTATTACCTGGTTGCCAGCGAAGCCACCGAAGCAAGGCAGAGCAGCCTCTTGCTGGAACAGCAGAATGCCCGATGGCAGTTTGCATTCTCCCATTCTACCTTGGAGATGTGGGAGTTCCACAGCAAGCAAAACACCGTACACACCCTTTCAAGGACAATTCTCTCGGGCAATCCTCCCATGCATGGCGAGAATCCCCTCGATCTGCTTGAAAAGAGTGGCATCATCCATCCTTCCTATCTGGCTACCGTCAAGGATGATTTTGCCTTGCTTGTGCAAGGACTGGAAGCTGATTCCATCTTCCTGGTCAGATCCATGGACCAAAGCTATCGATGGGTACGGTCCAGTTATACCTTCATCAAGGGCACTGATGTTGCCTTGGGAATCTTCTCGGATGTGCATGATGAGATTGAGACACGTCTGCAGATGGTGGGAAAGCATCGCTCTTTTTTCAGCGCCTTCCATATCGAGACCGGACGTCCCGCGCTCGCCAATGAGCGGGTCAGATTGATGCTTGGACCGAATGGCAGCTTCTATGATGTGTATGAGAAAATCCTTTTCCATTCCTTGCATCCCGACTGCAGGAAACAATTCTCAAGCATCAGCACAGCCCAACACCTCAAGGAGTTGGTATCATCGGGGAAGAAGGAACTCACCATCGAAACAAGGATGCAGCATCCTTCGCATGCTGAACAAGGGTATCGCTATGTCCGTTTTTCCTTGAGCATCTCCTCCTTCGGTGGGACCAGCATTGCCTACATAGCTGTCCAGGACATTCATGAGCGCAAACAGTCTGAGATGGAGTTGCTCAAACGTGCACAGCGTGATCCTTTGAGCCAGTTGTTCAACCGTCTGTCCATGGAAGAGCTGATCACCCGGCATTTGGAGGAAGAGAAAGATAAAGGCGGAGCTTTCTTTCTCATCGACATTGACTTGTTCAAGCAGATCAACGATACGTATGG
>RZYT01000551.1 GCA_009930195.1 Spirochaetia bacterium
CGGCTCCGGGGTGATCCCCGCAGCGAGCACCGGGTTGGAGATATCCTCGAACAGTTCCAGGTCAAAGAATCTTGCAGCCGCGGTCACATGATCAAACACGTCGGAAGTGATATCCTCATATCTTTCCCACTCGGTGGTGGCGGTAAAGAAATAGAGTTCCAGCGGCAACCCCTTGGAGGTGGGTTGCAACTGACGCACCATTAACATCAGCTCCTTATGCACGTCGGGATGTTGACTCAGCCAGTTCTTGATGTACTCGCGGAAGAGCCCCATATTGGTGAGATTCCTGCCGTTAAGCGCGAGCGACTTGTCAGCACCGACGGATTGGTTGTATGCTTCGATCTCCTGGCTCCTCGTGGAGATATACTGGTTCACAGCCTGTACCTTCAACAACTCCTTCACCTCCTCATCGCTGAGAAATCGTATCGATGATTGCTTCACATAGATACTTCGTTTCACCCGCCGACCACCGGCATCCACCATCCCCCGCCAGTTCTGGAACGAGTCGGACACTAGCGAATAGGGCGGTATGGTGGTGATGGTCTTGTCGAAGTTGCGGATCTTGACCGTGGTGAGCGTGATCTGGATCACATCACCGTCGGCACCATACCTGGGCATGGTGATCCAGTCGCCGATACGCACCATGTCGTTGGCCGTCACCTGCATGCTGGCGACGAAGCCGAGGATGGTGTCCTTGAATATCAGCATCAGGATAGCCGATGCGGCACCCAGTCCACCGAGGATCACACCAGGCTTTTGTCCGGTGAGGATCGAGAAGAGGATGATGAATCCTATCGCGTAAAGGATGATCTTCACCACCTGCACATAGCTCTCAAGCGGTTTGTCCGCCATGCTGGGACGACTGCGCAGGGTATCGGCGAAAGCGTTCACGATTGATGAGAGCAGCCATATCACATAGAAGATGAGAAAGATATCCACCAGCTTATCAAGCATCACCATGGTGCGGGGGAAGAGATCGAATATGATGGGGATCGACCCTTTCACCAGGCTGAAGGGGATGATCATTGCCAGGTAATGGGGAAAGCGTCGTTCGGAGAGATGCCGCAGGAACTCGATACCGGTCATCGTTGACACACGCTTTAGGACAGAATGCAGGATGCGACGG
>RZYT01000552.1 GCA_009930195.1 Spirochaetia bacterium
CTTGGCTCTATACTCATAACTTGCAGGGGCCGCCTCCAGATACCGCCACCCATCGCTGTAACTGCCCTTGTCGTAGAAAACGTAACCGCCGGCTGGGCCAATTTCCCCAATTTTATAGATAAAGTTCCTAGGGTTATACGCATCATTAAGGCCCTCCTTTATTTCTACTCTCTCAGTACTTGTTTTTTTGGATAGTACAAGCTCAAAGCTCATGCTCCGATTTTTCGCATCCTGCGCTGTCTTCGCTACCAGCAACACGTCTTTCTTCCCATCGGCCCTGCCCAGCAACCTTCCTTCTAAATATACATCCATCGCCCCAAGATTGCTCTTGATCGGTAGCACCCCAAATACTCGTGTCATCAAGCCTCTTTCAAGTACATATTGTACGTTCGAGCTCGCAAGGCTTGCAGGTCTGTCTTCCTTGATGATCAGCCCAGGGGAGGCAGAGCTACCCTCCAACAACGTCCCGACCACCACACTCCCTGCATCAGCTCTCCAGATCCCCGGATATGCTTCACTTACCTTGCATCCAATCTCAGCAGTCAAGGCATTCACCCTTCGGGCATTGTCCACCCGGGTATATGCGCTTTGCAGCGCCTCGCGGGTATTGCCAGCTATCTGGTATTTCATGGTCACCACCAAGGGGACATCTGCATCCTTGCTGCTTATCTTGAACTCAAATTCCTTGGTATCGGCATTAAATCCCAGCACTTCAACACTCGCCGCCAAGACAAAGCGTTCACCCTGGATTGCAGCCTTTGCACCTTCCAGTCCTATCGACCTTACTTTTGCATCACGTTCCGTTTCCAATCCCCTCATCTTCGCCGCATGCTCGCTGTCCAGCCTGCCTGCATAGAGAGATAACCTTGACTCAAACTCTGCAGTACTCTCCCAGGGATCCCTTGGATTGACTTCCTTGTACGATGCTATATTCGCTTCCTTGGCCCTTGAAAGCTCCGGTCCCAGGCTCTCCATCGTCCTTGCATACTGTGCCTTTATATCCACCACAGCCTGTTCCATCGAGGCTATCACCTCCAAGCGCGACTGCAGGCTGTTCAGACCTATCTTCTGTTTTTCTAGCTGTTCAATCTCCTTCCGCTTCTGCTCGGCCTCCCTTGCCAAAG
>RZYT01000553.1 GCA_009930195.1 Spirochaetia bacterium
ACCTTGAGCGGCCTTTGGGCTCCACCAGCTGTTTTGCCCCTGACAAGAGTGAAGATATCAAGGCCATCAAGCGCATCTGTGAGAAGATCGACATTGAGCACCAGGTGCTCGAGCTGAGCGACCTCTTCGAAGAAGTGGTGCTTGCCAATTTCAAGAACGAATACATGGATGGGCGTACTCCTAATCCCTGCATCTGGTGCAATGCGAAGATCAAGTTCGGTGCCATGGTCGACTATGCCATACAGAGTGGCTTGGTCTTTGACAAGTTTGCCACCGGCCACTATGCACGCATAACAGAAGAGAATGGTCGCTACAACCTTACCAGGGCTGTTGACTTGAAAAAGGACCAGTCGTATTTCCTCTATCGTCTCAGCCAGCAGCAGCTATCCAGGACGCTCTTTCCCTTGGGCGGTATGACCAAGAGTGAGGTACGTGCCATTGATGTGGAGCAGGGCTTTCACAAGGTGTACCAGGAGGAGAGCCAGGACTTCTACGACGGTGACTATACCGATTTACTGGAAATCTCCAACAAGAAAGGCAATATCGTTACCAAGGATGGCAACGTGTTGGGTGAGCATGAGGGTATCTGGCACTATACCATCGGACAGCGTAAGGGTTTGGGCATTGCCGCCGAGCGACCCTTGTACGTGCTCTCTCTTCGTGCAGAGACCAATGAAGTGGTGGTTGGGTATGTTGAGGATACCTTGCAGAGCACCGTGCAAGCCAGTGATGTCGTGTGGGGCAGGGTGAGTTCTCTTGAAGGAGAAGTCAGCGTGCAAGCGAAGATTCGCTCCACAGGCTACCCGACACAGGCTCTGGCTCATCAGAATGAGGATGGCAGCATTACTGCTGTTTTCCAGGATGATGTGAAAGCTGCAACGGTGGGGCAATCCCTGGTGCTCTATCAGGGTGAGCATATTCTCTGCGGAGGAATCATCGAACAGGCATGGTGATGGTTGTCGTGCACTCACTTTCCGACTATGATGAAGGGACCAAAAGGAGTGTGTGATGCGAGTCATTATTCAAAACGATTACGAAAATCTATCCCTCTGGGCTGCACGGTATATTGCCAATCGGATTCGAGCGTTTGCGCCGAATGCAAATCGTCCCTTTGTCCTGGGC
>RZYT01000554.1 GCA_009930195.1 Spirochaetia bacterium
GAGTGTGAGACGTGGTGAGGACCGCTGGATCTTCCCCTTTCAGGAGAATGCAGACGTAATGTTCAATTCGGCAATGATCTATGAGCTGGCGGCACTCCGCCGTCATGCCGAGCCGATCCTGATGCAGGTGCCTCGCACTTCTCCGGAATATTCCGAAGCCTACCGTCTGCTCAAGCTCCTCAGTTATTTTAATTACATCACCGACAGGGAGCTGCCTCCCACCTCGCTGTTGCGCGAGTTCCTGGGTGGTAGCAGCTTCAGATACTAAATAAGATGTCAGAGGTTATTTGTGCCATATCTACCCCTCCCGGCATGGGAGCCATCGCGGTGATCCGTCTCTCGGGTGAGGGATCGGTTGCTTTGGTGGATGCAATCTTTCAGGCTGCTTCGGGGAAAAAACTGGAAACAGAGGCATCCCACACCGTCCATTTCGGACGAATCAGCGATGGGAAGGAACTGCTGGATGAGGTGTTGGTGACGCTGTTCCTTGACTCCCGCTCCTTTACGGGTGAGGAGAGCGTGGAGATATCCTGCCACGGTTCGGTATATATTCAGCAACGTATCATGGAGTTGCTGATCAGTCGCGGGGCACGTATGGCCACGGCGGGTGAGTTCACACGTCGGGCCTTCCGCAATGGACGGTTCGACCTGAGCCAGGCAGAGGCGGTGGCCGACCTGATCGCCTCCTCCTCCCGTGCCTCCCACCGCGTGGCTATGAATCAGATGCGGGGTGGTTTTGCCCGCAAACTGGCTGAACTGCGCGATCGGTTGTTGCAGTTCGTCTCACTCATCGAGCTGGAGCTGGACTTCTCGGAGGAGGATGTGGAGTTCGCCAACAGGGAGCAACTCTCCGTGCTGACCGATACCATCGAACAGGAAATCAGCCGCCTGGCAGGATCCTTCCGCCTGGGAAATGTCATCAAGAGCGGCATCCCGGTGGCAATCATCGGTGAGACCAACGCCGGCAAGTCGACCCTGCTCAACCTGCTCCTCAATGAGGAGAGAGCCATCGTGAGCGATATTCACGGCACCACGCGCGATGTGATCGAGGACCTGGTCAACATCGGGGGCGTCACCTTCCGCTTCATCGATACGGCAGGCATTCGCCACACCACCGACACC
>RZYT01000555.1 GCA_009930195.1 Spirochaetia bacterium
CTTCTGTGCATCGGTGAGAGCGGAAACGTACTCGGCACGGGCATTGATTTCCATTGCCCAGATTTCCTCGGTGGTTTCAACGCCCCTGCTCCAAACCGCATCAACCTCGCTCCAAGAGATGTCGTCGCTCTTTGTCCAGAACGTAATCTTGCCCGCTGCATACTCGATTACTTTCGCCACCCAGCTTACGACCATCGATAACCATACAAAAGCAACAGCCACAGCCTTGATGATGGGAAAGAGCATGGTGAGGATTGGCACGAACATATTGAGCTGTGAGACAATTATCTTGATTATCGGGATGAACGGCTGGAGGAAGTCGCTCACGATGGGGCCGAGTTCCTCAAATGCGATGCTTATGATTCCGAGAATCTGGTTGACAGCCTCGATGTGGGTCGCGAACTCAGCAAGTATCTCCCAGCCAAGGTTGGCGTCAGCGTTGAGGCCAAGATCCTTGTCGGACTTGTATTGGTCAACCCAGCCACGCACCATTCCCACGTCGCCAAGGCCGTCCCAAAGCGATTCCATCCTCTCAAGGGAAGTGTCACGTGCTTCCTTGAGGGCTTCTTGGTACTCGTTCTCAGCCTCAATTTCCTTCTCCATACGGTACTGTGCCGACATGCCCAACACATCATCAAACTCAACTCCGTTACGAATGAGTATGGCCGCATAATCCTCTACGGCATTGGTAATCTCGGCCTTGGCACGCTCGCTGTCAGACATGCCGTACATAGCGTTGCTTCTGCGGATGTCACTGAGGGTCTGGTTGCCTTGGTCGATGGCAGAGGCACGCTGGTCGATGAGGGCTTGTTTCTCCTTCTCTGCGGTGATTCCCTCTTCCCTTGAGAGCTTGAGGCCGAGCAACTCCAGGTTGATGCCATACTGCTCGTTGATGAGTTCTATCATGCGCTCTTGGTCAGCAAGTGCGGACGCCTCATCCTCTGGGTTCTTGGCACGCTCAGCATACTCATCGTTGGCCTTTCTGATGGCCTCAAGGCGGGCGTTCTCAAGAGCAAGCCACTCGGAGCCTTCGTCGCCAAACTGCTTCTCAAGCAGAAGATTTCCTTTCAGCAACTCGTTCGATTTCTCAAGGTCGGCAATCTGCTTGTCGTAGGAGACGT
>RZYT01000556.1 GCA_009930195.1 Spirochaetia bacterium
TTCGTGGGACCAGTACATCAAAGACAGAGAGACCCACCAAATCAGTGAAAGCTGGCTGGATCGGGTCAATGAGGTGGTGGGCTACTGTGTGGCCAACGATATGTACGCCATCGTCAACATCCATTGGGATGGGGGATGGCTGGAAAATAACTGTACGCCCGACAAGCAGGAGGAGAACAACCGAAAACAGCATGCCTTATGGACCCAGATCGCCAACAGACTGAATCATTACGACGAGCACCTGCTCTTTGCCGGCACCAACGAACCCAATGTGGACAGTGCCCAGAAGATGGTTGTGCTGAAAAGCTACCTGCAGACATTCATCGATGCGGTGCGGGCCACGGGAGGAAACAATGCTGTCCGCAACCTGATTGTGCAAGGGCCCAATACCGATATCGATACGACTCACAGCCTCTTTGGCGATATGCCGACCGATGTGGTCCCCAACCGGTTGATGGTAGAGGTGCATTACTACAACCCCTGGACATTCTGCGGCATGGACAAGGATGAAACCTGGGGCAGGATGGCCTACTTCTGGGGCTATTTCAAGGTGAGCGGATCCGACCGCAATGCGACCTTTGGCGACGAGGCCGAGATGAAGGCCTTGTTCGGCAAGGTGAAGGCCCAGTTCGTAGACAAAGGAATCCCGGTGATCCTGGGTGAGTATGGTGCCATCACGATTCGTACCGGATTGGGAGAATATCAGGAAGCACACAACAAGTCACGCAATCTCTACGACGAGACAGTGACCCGTGAAGCCAAGAACCATGGACTGGTCCCTTTCTACTGGGAAACAGGCAGGGTTGTCAACCGCCATACGGGTGAATTGAAAGACAATTATGCCATGGATGGTATCCTGAAGGGAGCAGCAGCAGGTAAATATCCGTTTTAAACAGAAGGGCAGAACCTGTTTTGTGTCACATTGAGATGAAGACATCCAGGCGACCCAAATCGATCTGAAAACGGGTAACCCCTGGTTTTCGGGTATCCAATATGAATCAACTAAATATAAGCTAAATGAATCACCTGGTCAGATGTATTGCTGTGGTAACTTTTGTATCAAAATGTGTCCCGACCTGATTACAGAGTGAAGATCTTTTTAAATGCACACGATGACAATG
>RZYT01000557.1 GCA_009930195.1 Spirochaetia bacterium
TCGCCAACTGAGATTTGACTTAAGCGCGTCCGGACAGACAAGCTTGCAAACATACCGAAGCCAGTAATGCGGGAAACATTACTGGCTTCAATTTTGTGCGATCAGGATGTATGAACCTTATTTAGGCGAAGACCTCGCCTGCGAGGGGGATGGAGGCCATCGCCCCCGGACGGGAGACTGCAAGTCCTGCCGCCTTGCTTGCGTACTTCAACGCTTCCTGTACCCCAAGGCCCCTGGCAAGGGATGCAAGATAGTACCCTATGAACGTATCGCCGGCAGCAGTGGTGTCAACCACTTTCGTGTCATAGATCGCTTCGTGGATACGCTCATCTTCAAACCCATACCAGCACCCCTGCTTGCCAACCGTCAGAAGAATCTGGGTTGTGGGATACGTTTCAACCAATTTCTCGAGTATCTCTGAAAATGGTGCATCTTCGCCCAAGGAGGCAAGAGCCGCCCCTTCAATCTCATTGACCACCAAAAGATCGAGTTTGGAAAGAGGAAGGGCGAAAAGGCTTGGGTCGAAGGGTGCCAGGTTCATGCAGATGGAGAGACCACGTCTCTTTGCCTCACTGATCAGATGGTCGGTATGGACGATCTCATTCTGCAACACCAGCATATCACCCTTTCCGAAGGATGCGAGCGTCTCACCAATCTCCTCTTTGGTGATGGCGGTATTTCCACCGCCGTAGAGCAGGATGGCGTTTTGCTTCTGCCGGTCCAGTTGGATGAGAGCCTGGCCGGTCGCCCCTTCATAGTAACGGACGAAGGAGGTATCCACCCCGTAGCTTGCAAGAAGCTGGAGCAAAAAGTCCCCATCACTTCCAACCTTGCCCGCATGAAACACTTCTGCCCCAGCCTTCGCCAACGCAGCACTCTGGTTGGCTCCTTTGCCACCGGCACTCTTCGTCAGCGAGGTACTCTGCAGCGTCTCGCCACCCTTGACGATGTGATCGACGGTGAAAATCAGGTCGATGTTGACTGACCCGTAGTTGAGAAATCGCATGAAGCCTCCTACAAGAGGGGTGCTGCAATCTTGAGCAGCATCCCGATGATTCGTTTGTATAGTGGTCGCTTTTTCATAAACGCCATATCTATTTCCTTGCTGATATCCAAGGT
>RZYT01000558.1 GCA_009930195.1 Spirochaetia bacterium
GTACGACATTTTCTTCTCTTGAGTATCAGAAATTTTCTTGAATTTGTTGCAATTTGTTGTATGATGGGTGTACACCCAAAGGAAGGACGCTCCTTCCGGCCCTTTTTGATGTCCGAACCTACAGGCATTTCCCACAGAGCCCGGAAGAAGAAGTCCCCTTTTGTTCGTATTCTGAAGGAGGAACTCCATGGATATCATCGGAACTTCCCTGAAACGTGTCGATGCATTCGACAAAGTGACAGGCAAAGCGAAATACACTCCGGATCTGATCCCTCCCCACGCGTTGGTGGCCAAGGTGCTGCACAGCACCATTGCCAACGGCTGGGTCAAGGAATTTGACCTCTCTGAGGCTTGGAACGTGGAAGGCGTGGTGGAAATAGTCACCTGCTTCGATGTCCCTGACATCCAATTCCCCACTGCCGGTCACCCTTGGTCGACAGACCCCAAGCATCAGGACATAGCCGACCGCAAACTGCTCAACGCCCGTGTCCGCTGTTACGCTGATGACATCGCCGCAGTCATCGCTGAGGATGAGCTTGCCGCTGAGGAAGCGGTGAAGAAAATCAAGGTGACCTACGAGGAGTTTACTCCTATCCTTACCATGGAAGACGCCATGAAGGAAGGAGCCATCACCATCCATGAGGAAAAGCCGAACAATGTGGTCGTCAAGAGCGCCTATGAGGTTGGGTCTTTCGAGGAGGCGATCAAGGAAGAGGGCCTGACCAAGGTGGTCGGAGACTACGAGACCCCGATCGTCAGCCACTGCCACATTGAGAGCGCCAACTCGTTTGCCTACATGGAAAGCGGCAAGATTGTCGTGGTGAGTTCCACCCAGATCCCTCATATTGTGCGCAGAGTCTGCTCGCAAGCCTTGGGCGTTGGGTTTGGCGACATCCGCATCATCAAGCCGTACATCGGTGGAGGCTTCGGCAACAAGCAGGATGCACTCACCGAACCGCTGAACGCCTACCTCACCACCCGTGTGGGAGGTCGTCCTGTCGTGCTGGCCTACACCCGTGAGGAAACCTTTGCCTGCACCCGCACCCGTCACGCCATGAAGTTCCATATCGAAAGTTATGTCCGCAAGGACGGATCCTTTGCCGCACGCTCGATCAAGGC
>RZYT01000559.1 GCA_009930195.1 Spirochaetia bacterium
GGCCTGGGGGTTGTTGAAGTCGATGAACGAGGCTTCCCCGCCCCAGAAGAACTCCTGGTAGGGCTTGCCCTCCTGGTCCTTGATCAAAAATCCCTTCTCCTTCAGCTCCCCATACCAGGGGTGTGAAACCAGGATGCCGGGCTTGATGTTCATGCACAGGTTGTACCCACGCTCTGAGAGCGAGGTGAGAAAGCTCTTGTGGTCGGGAAACTTCTGCTTGTTCCAGAGGAAGGCATACCGCTTTCCCTCAGCACTCTTCAGGTAGCCCGAGGAGACATACATCCCCTCACAAGGGATCTGGTGTTCCTCCACCGTGGCGAAGTACTCCAGAATCCTCTCCTTGGCATCGTCAGGCTCAGCATAGTTCATCGAGGAGCCGAAGAACCCGAAGCTGAACAGCGGGGGGAAGGCAGGGAAACCGGTCACCCGGTAATAGTTTTTCAGCACCTCGTGATAGGAGTTGCCCAACAGCACCACATAGCCGTACGGCCCTCCTTCCACCTCAACCGAGAAAAAGTAGGGACTCTCCCTGCCCAGGTCGAAGAGCTTGATCATGCTCTGGTCAAAGAGCAGGCCGCTGGTCACGCCTTGAGCCGGATTCACCTTCAGGAGGAAGGGTATGGACTTGTACAGGGGATCGGAATTGGATGCATCGTAGCCAAGTGAGTCACGGTTGAACATGGAGAACCGCCGTCCCCGTCGGTTGGGACTGCCGCTCTTGTCCCCCAGCCCATAGAACTCATCCTCAGGATCCAAGGGGAAGTTGAACCGGCTGAATGAATCCACCGACCCCTCCTTGGTGAAGCAGCGGACCTGGTAGGAGGGCAGGACCGTATCGGCAGTGCCGACACGTCCCCCATGGGCAAGCCTGCCCTGGTGCCAGATGCTCACCAAGGCATGCTCCTTCTCCAGCACCACCCGGCTTTGGCCGCAGGTGAGGATGAATGCTTCCTTCTCTTCCTTGATCAGGACAGGATCACTGGTATCCAGATGCGTTGCCGGTTCGGTTATGAAGTCACTTGCTTTCTCCAAGGTCTTGTCGATGGTGATACCGGAAAAATCGTAGGAGACCTTGATGATCTCAGAGGAGAGAAAGGCAAGGGTGACCGAGCCTCCCT
>RZYT01000560.1 GCA_009930195.1 Spirochaetia bacterium
TGCCCATCATCATCTGCCTGACCATGCACTATTTTCCGCTTGCCTTTCTCATGTTCGGCAATGCATTCCAACGAATTGACAGCCAGATGGAAGAGTCAGCCCAGATTCTGGGGGCCAACAAACTCCAGACAGCAATCCATATTCTCTTGCCGGTCATGAAGCCGGCCATCATGTCCACCATCCTCCTTACCTTCGCACGGACAGTCGGTACCTTCGGCACTCCCTATACACTAGGACGGCCGGTTCGCTTCAACACGCTCTCCACCTCGCTCTACTTCACCTACCAGTCAGGAGAGCCCGGAGTCATGGCTGTCATAGCCTTGGCCATGCTCATCATCGGAGCACTTCTTGTTGCGCTTGATGTGTACGTGCTTCGTGAATACAAACGGTATGTGACCATGGGAGGAAAGGGCCAGATGTCACGTCCCTTTACCTTGGGCCCCCTGCAGGTTCCGATGAACCTCTTGGTAGGCTTCTTCCTCTTTGTGGTCATAGTCCTGCCTTTGGGCGTCCTTGCCCTCTCCACCTTCATGGTTACTCCGGGTTGGTTTGTAAAAGACAATTTCACCCTGCAATTCTGGTTTGCAGAGGAGACACGGGTTCGTGAAGCGGTCCCTGGACTCCTGCGAGACCCACAGCTCCTGTCAGTAGCCTGGACCAGCATCAAGGTGGCAGGAATCGGAGCCCTTATCTGCGGGACGCTGGGAACCTTGGTCGGCTACGCAGTCGTACGTTTGCAGCAGTACAGGCTGAGCAAGTATCTCCGTCATCTCTCCTTCTTGCCGTACTTGGTACCAGGCATCGGGTTCGGAGCCGCGTATTTGGTGCTCTTTGCTACGGGTAGGGGACCCATTCCCGCCCTCTATGGCACCCTGCTGCTGATGATTCTGGCGATGAGCGTCATGTATCTGCCGCTCACCACCCGCTCGAGCATCAGCTCGATGGCGCAGATGGGTTCTGAGCCTGAGGAAGCTGCCATGATTCTGGGAGCCGGTTGGCTGACACGGATGTTCAGAATTGTCATCCCTATCCAGAAACGCTCGCTGTTCAGCGGCATTCTTCTGGCTTTCATCCAGGGCATGAAGGAGCTGAGCTTGGTGATTATGCTCGCGGTTCC
>RZYT01000561.1 GCA_009930195.1 Spirochaetia bacterium
CGGCAAGAAACGGGCGGATGCCAAAGAGATTCAACAAAAAGAGTACTCGATGATCGAGCGCATCCATTATGACCGTTGGGAGTAGTACAACCTCAGACATGATTGTCAGGCTCCCGTTTCGGGAGCCTGAATCATAGAATCAAACGGTATTTATGAACCTTCGGATACCGTTGTGGTAGACCTCAGCATCATCCCACATGGCCATATGGCTGCCTTCAGGGCAGTAGAGGAAGGACCCATCGGGAATCTGCTGGGCCATCCACTTCATGTACAAGGGGTCCATGGTGTCATACTCGGCCCCGATCACCAAGGTGGGAACAGCAATCTTTTGCAAATCCTCTGAGCGATCCCAGGTGGCCAGAACTCCGGAGATGCCGAACTCACTGGGCCCCTGCATATAGACATACAGGTCCTTGTTGGCGTGCTCCAAGGCGTTGATCACGCAGGCAGGCCATTGGTCCATAGGTCGGCGCAAGACATGTTTCTCATAGTGGTGGGGCATGAGCAGCGCTTCATACTCTTCGCTCTCATACTGCCCTGCTGCTTCCAACTCCTTGATGCGGGCGAGCACACCGCTCTCCATCTGCGGTCCCAGCACATCGTCTGCATAGCGCTGGTAGTCAACACAGTCTGCCATCATGTTGCTGATGATCAGGCCCTTGAGTGCCTCTGGATGGGCAAGTGCATACTCCATGGCAAGCACTCCTCCCCAGCTGTGACCAAGCAGGAAGAAGTTTGAGGCATCAAGGCCCAAGGCCTTTCGGACCTGGTCAACCTCGTCCACAAAGCGCTCGATGGTCCAGAACTTGCGGTCTGCGGGGTTGTCCGAGTTGTGGCTGCCAAGCTGGTCATAATAGATGTATTCTATATCCCCATCGGCGAAGTAGGTATCGAAGCTCTCAAAGTACTCATGGGTCATTCCCGGTCCTCCGTGCAGGAGCAAAAGCCGCTTTGACGGACTGCTGTTGCAGCGCTTGGTCCAGACCCGATACTCTCCGTAGGGTGTGGTGATGGGAATCATTCTGACTTCTGTTTGCATGAGGAACCTCCAAGAGAATTCGGATGTAATGACAACAGTATATCCCAGTATGGGGTTTTGTTCTTGCCAAGAAGCAAC